>JALZAA010000061.1 GCA_030948625.1 Actinomycetota bacterium | reverse complement strand
GTCTCGTCGAGCATCGTCGTCAGCACGTCGACGAAGGGCACCTCGGCGACGATCGCCCGGAACAGGTCGGGGCGCATGTTCGCGACCGCGCCCATCGTCAAACCACCGGCACTCCCGCCACGCGCGGCGAGCCGTGCCGGCGACGAGTACTGCTCGGCACAGAGATGCTCGGCGCTCGCGATGAAGTCCTTGAACGTGTTGGGCTTGCGCTCGAGCTTCCCATCCTCGTACCAGCGCCGGCCGAGCTCGCCGCCGCCCCGCACGTGGGCGATCGCGAACACGACGCCGCGGTCGAGGAGGCTCACGCGCGCCACCGAGAACGACGGGTCGATCGAGATCTCGTAGGCGCCGTAGCCGTACAGGAGCGCAGGCGCGCTGCCGTCGAGCGCGACGCCGCGCCGGTGGACGACCGAAACCGGCACGCGCACGCCGTCGTGGGACGTCGCCCACAGGCGATGGGAGTCGTAGTGGTCAGGGTCGTAGCCCGGGACCTGTTGACGCTTGAGGAGCGTTCGCTCGCGGGTCTCGAAGTCGTAGTCGTAGCTCGACAGCGGCGCGACGAGCGACGTGTACTCGAACCGCAGCGTCGGCGTCTCGAACTCGAGATTTGCGCCCACTCCCACCGAGTACACGGGATCGGGCATGGCGATGACGTGGGCGTTGTCGTCGGCCAGACGCCGGACGACGATGCGCTCGAGCCCGTCGGCGCGCTCGGACAGGACTACCTGATCGGCGAACGCATCGACGTCTTCGAGCCGCACGTCCTCGCGATGCGGCACGACCTCGCGCCAGTTGGCGCGGCCCGAACGCTCGACCGGCGTGACCATGAGCTTGAAGTTCTCGGCGCCGTCGTCGTTGGTGAGCACGTAGAACCGATCGCCGTGCTCCGCCGACTGATGGTGCTCGACGTCGTACTCGACGCCGTGACGCCGCGGCTCGACGACCTGCGGTGCCGCCTCCGGTTCATCGGCATCGAGGAACGAGACCTCGCTGGTGATCTTCGACCCGACGGAGATCAGGACGTACCGGCCGGTGCGCGTGCGACCCACTGACGCGTAGAAGCGGTCGTCGTCCTCCTGCTGGACGAGCGCGTCGTTGTCGGCGGCGGTATCGAGGCGGTGGTGCCAGATCTGCCACGGGCGCATGGCCGCGTCGGGCCGCGTGTAGAAGCACGTGCGGTTGTCGTTGGCCCAGGCCAAGCCGTAGTACACGTCGGGGACGACGTCGGGGAGATCGTTGCCCGTCGACAGCTCTCGGAAGCGAAGCGCGTAACGCTCGCCGCCGGTGACATCGGTCGAGTACGCGAGCCGCATGTAGTCGGGGCTGATCGAGAAGCCGCCGAGCGCGAAGTAGTCGTGGCCCTCGGCCAGGACGTTCTCGTCGAGCAGCACCTCCTCGCCGGGACTGGCTCCCGGGGGCGCGAAGGGGTCGGGAAGTCCGGGGGTGCCGGCAGGTCGCCGGCAGTGGATGCCGTACTGCTTTCCCTCGATCGTCCGGGTGAAGTATTCGTACAGCCCCTTGCGGACGGGCGCCGACGCGTCGGTCTCCAGGACGCGGCTCTTGATCTCGTCGAACAGCTGCTGCTGCAGAGCTTCCGTGGGCGCCATCGCCGCACGCGTGTACGCGTTCTCGGCCTCGAGGTGGGCGGTGACCTCCGGGTCGTCGCGGTTGCGCAGCCAGTAGTAGTCGTCGACGCGCTCGTCGCCGTGCGCCCGCAGCACTGTCGGCCGGCGGGGTGCGACGGGCGGCGTGGGCGTCATGACGGCGGCACGCTGCGCAGGCGATTCGCGGTATCGACGCCGAAGGCGGGGACGGAGGCCGGGTCGAGCAGCCCGACCTGCACCAGCACGGACGACTGGTCCCACCAGATGTGCTCGTGCGCGATCTTTCCGTCGCGAACCGCGACGACCGCCAGTTGCGGGATCTCCACCTGCCGGCCTGTGGGCGCGATGCCGGGCAGGATCCACGGCATCTCGCGATCGTGGGTGAACGAGAGGATGACCTCCTCGGCGATCTGGTCCTGGCCGACCGTGAGCGACACCGACGAGATGCCGGCGTCGTCGGGCATGGTGCCGACGAAGTTGTCGCGGTAGTAGCGCCGCATCCCGTCCTGCCCGCGACCGCCGCACATGGTGGGGATGTTCCAGAGGTACGGGTCCTCGACCATCGTGCCGAGGGCGCCCTCAACGTCGCGAAGTTCGAACTCGTACCGGCAATGCGACGCCCACAGCGACCGCATCTCGTCCGGCGTCATCGCGTCATCCTAAAGGGACCGTATGCGGGGAGAGTCCAGGGCTACGCTCGGTCGCCGATGCCGACCGCAACACCCATCGCCGCCACCGACGAAGAGCTCGCGGCCGTCGCCTTCGATTCCAACGGCCTCGTGCCTGCCATCGTGCAGGAGGAGGGGACCGGGCGCGTGCTCATGCTGGCGTGGATGGACGCCGAAGCGCTGCGGCGGACGCTCGACGAGGGCCGCACGTGGTTCTGGAGCCGCAGCCGCAAGGAGCACTGGCGCAAAGGCGATACGTCGGGTGACCGCCAGTGGGTGCGCGCCGCCTACTACGACTGCGACATGGACACCTTGCTGTTCGTCGTCGAGCAGGAAGGCCGCGGCGCGTGTCATACCGGCGAGCACAGCTGCTTCTTCCGGGGCTTCGGCGGCGAGGCGAAGCCCGGGCGCGTCTAGTGACCGCCGACGCCGTTCGGCCGACGCGGGACGAGTTCATCGCGCTGGCGCGGCATCACACGGTCGTTCCGGTGTGGCGCGAGGTGCTCGCCGACCTCGAGACCCCGGTGTCGGCCTTCCTGAAGCTCGTTGGCCCGTCCGGCGAGGGGTTCCTGCTCGAGTCGGTCGAGCACGGGGAGCGGTGGGGTCGCTTCTCGTTCATCGGCCGCGATCCCGCGCTGACGCTCGTCGCGCACGGCCGGCGCGTCGAGTTTACCGGCACGCCCCCGCCGGGCGTGCCCGACCGCGACGGCGCGCTGGCCGCGCTCGACGCCCTGGCCGCCTGGTATCGAGCGCCGCGGCTCCCGGAGCTGCCGCCGTTCCACGGCGGACTCGTCGGGTACCTCGGGTACGACATCGTGCGCGAGATCGAGCATCTGCCCGACGTGCCGCCCGATGACCTCGGCTATCCCGACGCCGTCCTCTCGCTCACCGGGCACGTCACCGCGTTCGACCACTTCCGCCAGCGGCTCTACCTGGTCGAGAACGTCTTCCTGACTCCCGGCGGCGACGACAACGAGGCGAACGCGGCGTACGACGGCGCCGCCGCGCGGCTCGAGGCGCACGTCGACACGCTCGCCCGGCCCCTGCCGTACTCGCCGTCGGTCCCGCCGCCCGACGAGCTCACCGAGCTCCCGTCGATCCGCTCGACCATGCCGCCGGCGCTCTACCGCACCGCGGTCGAAGCGGCGCGCGAGTACATCCTCGCCGGCGATATCTTCCAAGTCGTCCTCGCGCAACGCTTCGATCTCGACGGCGAGTTCGAGCCGTTCGAGGTGTACCGCGTGCTCCGGCAGGTGAACCCGTCGCCGTACATGTACTTCGTCCGCCACCCCGAGGCGACCGTGGTGGGATCGTCGCCCGAGCCGATGGTGCAGGTGCTTGACGGCCGCGTGATCAGCCGTCCGATCGCGGGCACCCGCTGGCGGGGCCGGAGCGAGGAGCACGACCGGCGCATGGCCGCGGAGCTCGTCGAAGACCCCAAGGAGCGCGCCGAGCACGTCATGCTCGTCGACCTCGCCCGCAACGACGTCGGTCGCGTCGTGCGGTTCGGGACGGAGAACGTCGACGAGCTCATGACGTTGGAGCGGTATTCGCACGTGATGCACCTGACGAGCCAGGTGTCGGGCGACCTGGTCGACGGCAAGACCGCCGTCGACGTGCTGAGGGCGACCTTCCCCGCCGGCACCGTGAGCGGTGCGCCCAAGGTGCGGGCCATGGAGATCATCGACGAGCTCGAGCCGACGAAGCGTGGGCCATACGCAGGCGTCGTCGGCTATCTCGACTTCTCGGGCAACCTCGACACCGCGATCGCGATCCGGACGATGTTCTGGCGGGATGGCCGGGCCAGCGTGCAGGCGGGTGCGGGCGTGGTGGCCGACTCGGACCCCGAGCTCGAGGACCTGGAATGCCACAACAAGGCCCGGGCGTTGCTCACGGCGGCGGCCGCGGCGCGGCGACTCGCGCCGCTCGACACCCTCGACACCGGAAGCGGGATGCCATGAGCGTGAACGACGAGGTCCGGGCCCTCCACGACGACGCGGGCGTGGTGGACCGGTCCGACCGCGGGGCGGTGCTCGTGACGGGCCCCGACGCGTGGTCGTACCTGCAGAGCATCGTGTCGGCCGACCTCGACGTGGTGGGGGAGCGCGAGGGCGCTCACTCGCTGCTGCTCACGCCGCAGGGCAAGCTCGACGTCGACTTCAGGTTGCTGCGTGTCGGCGACGAGGCATGGCTCGATTGCGATCCGGGGTTCGGCGAGCATTTGGCCGCGTCCCTCAACCGGTTCCGCATCCGCGTCGATTGCGAGGTCACCGACCGCAGCGGGAGCTGGGGCTCGGTCGCGGTGCGCGGTCCGAACGCGACGGGGTTCGCGGCGTCGCTGGGCGTCGAGGTGCCGGCCGTGGCGCATGCGTTCGTGCCGTGGGAAGACGCGGTCGTCGTGCGCGTGCCGTGGCCGGATGGTGACGGGTTCGACGTCGTCGGGCCAGCCGCGACCGTCGCGAAAGCTGTCGAGCGCCTCGAGGAAGCGGGCGTCCCTGCCGTCGGCGGCGACGCCTACGAGGCGGTGCGGATCGAGGTCGGGGTTCCGCGGCAGGGCTTCGAGCTCGACGAGAAGACGATCCCCCAGGAGGCGTTCCTCGAGCTCGACGCCGTCTCGTTCACGAAGGGGTGCTTCCTCGGCCAGGAGCTCGTGTGCCGGATCGACACGCGGGGGCGCGTGAACCGGTATCTCCGGCGCCTGACGGGCATCGAAGACGGGCGGCCACCGCGAGGGAGCGAGATCGTGGCCGGCGACAAAGTCGTCGGCACCGTCACGAGCAGCGTCGCCGCCGATGACGTCCCCGCCGCCGCGCTCGGCTACGTGCGCCACGAGGTCGAACCACCG
>JALZAA010000180.1 GCA_030948625.1 Actinomycetota bacterium | reverse complement strand
TCGACCTGGCTCATGGACGGTCATCGTAAGCTGCGCCGCCGTGCATTCACTCCGGACCTCGCGATGGCGACGTCACCACTCCGCTCGCACCGCATCGACGCCGGCGGGCTGAGCCTCGTCGTGCACGACTGGGGTGGCGACGGCTACCCCGTCCTGCTCGCGCACCCGACCGGGTTCCACGGTCTGACGTGGGCGCCCGTCGCGGCGCGCCTCGTCGCTCGCGGGCGAAAGGTCTGGTCGTTCGACTTCCGGGGCCACGGCGACAGCGACCGCGCTGCCGAGAGGTACCAGTGGTCTGCGTTCGCCGACGACGTGCTCGCGGTAGTGGATCATCTCGGCCTGCGCGGCGAGCCCACGCTGCTGGCGTGCGGGCATTCGAAAGGCGCGGCCGCCCTGCTTCTCGGCGAGGCCCGCGAGCCCGGGACGTTCTCCCGCCTGTGGTGCTACGAGCCCGTCGTGTTCCCGTCCGATGAAGAGCTCGAGCCGCGGTACGACTTTCCGTTGTCGGAGGGGGCGCGGCGGCGCCGATCGGTCTGGCCGTCACGCGAGGACGCGCTCGCGTCGTACGGCGCGAAGCCCCCCCTCGAGGTGCTGCACGTGGACGCTCTGCGCGCCTACGTCGACTACGGACTACGCGATCGCGCCGACGGCCAGGTCGAGCTGAAGTGCCGGCCGGAGGACGAGGCGGAGATGTACGCGATGGGGGTCGCCAACGGCGTCTACCCGCGGCTGCGAGACGTGCGGTGCCCGGTGCTGGTCGTGTGTGGCGAGCACACCGACGCGATTCCCCCGGCGCTGGGCGAGATGATCGTGGAGCGGCTGCCCTACGGCCGGCTCGAGGTCATGCCGGGCGTCGGTCATTTCGGCCCGATGCAGGACCCGGACGCCACGGTGGAGTCGATGCTGCGCTTCGCGGCCGAGGGCGACGCCTAGGTCGAGTACGGCGTCTCGGGCTGCGGCTGTCGCTCGCCGTCGATCGTGAGGTCGACGCGCTCGTTGTAGAAGCACATGAGACCGGTGATGCCTTCGGCGTCGGGAATGGGCGCGTTGTAACTCCACACGAAGTCGTCGTGGATGTCGTCGCCCACCTCCAGCGACCAGTACGACGCCTCCCCCTTGAACGGGCACACCGTCTCGCGGTTCGAGGGCCGGAGCAGGTCGGTGCGCACGTCGTCGCGCGGGAGGTAGTAGCGCGTCGGGAGGCCGGTCTCCTCGAGGAGCACCGGGCGGTCGGATTCGGCGATCTTCTGGCCGTTGACGGCGACTTCGACGTGGAGATCGGTCGGCGTGATCGTGATGCGGTGGCCTTGGGTCATGTGAGCAACCGTACTGGCCGTCTGGCCGCGGCCCGGCCGATCCGACATGCTTGCCCGATGGAGACACCTTCGGGACCTGGGCACCTCGCGTTCATCTGCGCCATGCCGATGGAGCTCTCACCGCTCGTCAAGAAGCTCGCATTGCACAAGACGGAGATCGGGGGCGTTCCCGTGCACGCGGGGACGCTCGGCGACCGCCAGGTCGTCGCCATCGTGACCGGCATGGGAACGAAGCTCGCGAAGGAAGGCACCGAACGGCTGCTCGACGCGCTGCCGGTCGAGCGGGTGGTGGTCGTCGGCATCACCGGTGCGGTGGAGAACGAGATGCCGATCGGCACGCTCATCCTCCCGGAGGTCGTGGTCAACAGCGCCACCGGCGCCGAGTATCGCCCCGAGCCGTTGGCGGACGGGACGCCGAGCGGAAAGATGTGGACCGGCGACGAGCTCCTGATCGATCCCGATGTGCTAGCCGAGCTTCGCGGTCGCGGTGTCGTGTCGTTGGACATGGAGACCGCGGCCATCGCCGAGAGCTGCGAGCAGCGCGGGATCCCGTGGTCGGTGTTCCGGGTGATCAGCGACCGTGCGAGCGACGGCAGCGTCGACGAGGAGGTGTTCGGCATGAGCAACCAGGACGGGACGCCGAACGCGGCGAAGGTCGCCAAGTACTTCGCGAAGCACCCCGGGCGGATCCCGCAGATGGCACGGTTGGCCAAGGGCTCCAAGCTGGCGACGAACACCGCCGCCGACGCCGCCATCCGCGCGGCGCGTCAGGCGTAGCTCAGCTGCTCCTCCCAATCGGCTGGGCGTCCCTCGGGCGTGAAGTCGAAGAGGTTGAACAGCGGTTCGATGGTGCCGACGTGGCGGGGATCCTGGCCGGGGTCGGATGGCGCGTAGAGCAGCTCCGAGCTCCACGTGTGGCGGATCGCGCCGCCGTCGCGATGGAACACGTTCAGCATCGGCATCTGCTGCCCCTCCGGCGTCTCACTGCCGTACTCGCATGAACGTGTTGTCGGCCGCGGAGAGAAGCCGCAGACGTCGCCAGCCGCGCTCGTCGGCGAAGGCGAGGACGCGCGACAGCGGCGCCTTCGCGACGACTGCGAAGTTGAGGCGCTGCGAGACGTGGTCGGTGGCGCCGTCGAGCTGGTCGAGCAACGCCGTGCACGACGGGCACGGGCCCTCCGCGAGCGGCAGGCGCGCCGTCTCGCCTTCCGTCGGTCTCGGTCGCTCGTCGTCCTCGTGCCGCGGAAACATGAAGTTGTAGATGACCAGCGAGTCCTTGCCCGGCGCGAACAGCTCGGAGAGCCGCACGTCGGTCGGGGCGCCGCTCACTCCTGCACCCTGGAAGACGTAGTCCTCGGGGACGACCCCGCCCGGCGGCAGCTCGCGCCGAGCGGCGGCAACGCTCTCCATCGCGCGACGCAGCTCGATCTCCTGACCGAGGAGCCGATGGCGCGCCGCTCGATACTCCGCTGATTCGCCCGGGAACGTGATGCTCATCTCGGTCTCCTCGCTTCGGCCTCACCGGAAGAGACCGCCTCGGGTCCCGGCAATCATCGGCCCGCCTCTACATGCCTTGACAGGCATATAACCATCGCGGTATACATACTCTCGTGGTGGCGACCTTCGACGTGCTGGCCGAGCCGGCCCGGCGGGACATCCTCGACCTCCTGCGGGAGGGCGAGCGCTCCGTCAGCGAGCTCGTCGAGCGACTCTCGCTCAGCCAGCCGGGCGTGTCGAAGCACCTGCGGGTGTTGCGCGACGCGGGCCTCGTCGTCGTCCGCCCCGACGCCCAGCGGCGCTGGTACGGGCTCCGGGCCGAGCCGCTGGCCGAGATCGACGCCTGGCTCGGCCCGTACCGGCGGTACTGGTCGGACCGACTGGACGCCCTCGAACGCCACCTCGACGAGGAGGAGTAGCCCATGCCGTCCAACCAGTCTCAGAGCACGACCGACTACGGGACCATCGAGAACCTGCAAGGCCGCTGGGTCCTGCGCTTCGAGCGCCGGTTGCCTCACCCGCCAGAACGCGTCTGGGATGCGCTCACGCGACCCGACCGCATCGCGCAATGGTTCGGCGACGGCGACATCGACCTCGAGCTGGTCGAAGGCGGGAAGTTCGAGATCCGCACGACCGGCCCGCCCGAGCTCGTCGACGCGATCATCGCCGAGGTGGGCGAGGAAGGGCTGGTGCAGCGCAACACCGTCCTCCGGGTCGAGCCTCCCGCGGTGTTCGAGCACACCTTCGGCGACCCCGCGTCCGTGGTGCGCTGGGAGCTCGTGCCCGACGGCGGCGGTTCGCGCCTGCGGCTCACGCACACCGCGCCGCCCGCGTTCGACATCAGGGAGGAGGGGCCTCGCACTCTTGCCGGTTGGCACGCAGTGCTCGAGCGGTTCGCGCAGGTCCTCGACGACAAGCCCGGCGATTGGCGGCGTGAACGTTGGGAAGGGCTGCGCGAGGAGTACGAGGCGCGAGTGCCGGCGGACACGTCGTGACCGAGCTCAGCTCGGCGCCTTGAAGCCCTCCACGACGCGCTTCCAGCGCTCGGGGTCGCTCTTGTATGGCGCGTAGAAGCTGACGCGGTCGACGACGTCGCCGTAACGCGCGAGCAGCTTGGCCGGGATCTCCTCGGGCTCGCCCGTGACGGCGAACGTGCCCAGCATCTCGTCGTCGATGAGTTCCCCCATCTGGACCCAATCGCCCTGCTTCGAGAGGCGATTGAGCTCGCCCTGGAGGCCGCCCCAGCCGTGGAGCTCGAGCACGCCGCGGTACGCGGGCGTGGAGCCGTAGAACGCGATCTGCTGCTTCGTGCCGCGCCGGGCGTTGTCGTACTCCTCGGCGTTCGTGCCGGTGACGACGAACATCGGGCCCGAGAGCTCGAAGTCGCTGCGCTGCTTGCCGGCTTTGGCCCAACCGCGCTCGAGGGCAGGCAACGTCACTTCGCGCACGTAATGCTCGGTCGTGAAGCCGTGGAGCAGGATCCCGTCGGCGGCCTCGCCCGCGACCTCGGTCATCCGCTCCCCCACCGCGGCGAGGAACACCTTCGGGTTGCCGTAGGGGTTCGGGCCCGGATTGAAGAACGGGGTCATGAGGGTGTGCCGGTAGAAGTCGCCGCGGAAGTCGAGCTTGCCGCCGTCGCTCCAGCTCGCCCAGATGGCCCGCATGGCGAGGATGAACTCCCGCATCCGGTCTGCTGGGTGCGACCACGGCATCGAGAAGCGCTTCTCGATGTGCGGCTTGATCTGACTGCCGAGGCCGAGGATGAACCGGCCCTTCGTATAGAGCTGCAGATCGTTGCCGATGGTCGCCATCGTCATGGGGTTGCGGGCGAAGGCGACCGCGATGCCGGTGCCGAGCTCGATGTGGTCGGTCTCGAGCGCGGCCAGGGTGATCGGCAGGAAGGGATCGTGGCTGGTCTCGGCGGTGAAGACACCGTCGTAGCCGAGCTCCTCGAGCTCGCGGGCCGCCGCCGGCACGTCCTCCGGCTTCGCCGTCATCGTGGTGCCGTCGACTCTCATGCGGCCGCAGGCTAGGGCGACATCCGCGTAGGCGTCATACGCCGGCGTTACTCTCCGATCATGGGTCTGGGATTCCCGCCGTCGCTCTCGCCGAGCTCGGTCTCGGCGTTCAAGGACTGCCCGCTCGCGTTCAAGTTCTCGTACATCGATCGGCTGCCTGAGCCGCCGAGCGCGGCGGCCACCAAGGGCACCCTCGTGCACAAGGCCCTCGAAATCCTGATGTGCCGCCCGCAGCCCGACCGGACCGTCGAGGCGGCGCTCGCCGACCTGGAGCGGGCGAAGGTCGAGATGGCCGACGATCCCGACCTCACCGGCCTCGAGCTCACCGACGAGGAGTGGCAGTCGTTCCACTCCGGCGCCGAGCAGCTCGTGCGGCGCTACTTCGACCTCGAGGACCCTCGCGCCGTACGGCCCGTCGGCCTCGAGCTCAAGCTCACCGCCCAGTTCGGTCGAGTGACGCTCCGCGGCATCATCGACCGCCTCGAGCTCGACGGCGACGGGCAGTTCGTCGTCACGGATTACAAGACGGGCTCGGTGCCGAGCGAGTACGCCGAGAACATGCGCCTGTCGGGCGTGCACATCTACGCCGCGTTGTGCGAGCGCATGCTGGGCCGCCGACCCTCCCGGGTGCAGCTCTACTACCTGTCGAAGCCGGAGGCGATCATCGCCACGCCGACGGCCCAGTCGGTCGCGGGCGTCGAGCGCCGGGCCGACGCGCTCTGGACCGCCATCTTGCGCGCCTGCGAGCGCGACGACTTCCGCCCGCATCCGGGACCGCTGTGCAACTACTGCACCTTCAAGCCGTACTGCCCCGCCTACGGCGGCGACCCGTTGCAGGCGGCGGAGCTGCGGGGCCCGGGCACGATGATCGAGCCGAGCCTGCCGCTGGTGGCGAGCGGCTGAGTCTCACGCCGCCCGGCGGGCGGCGACCAGCAAACGACGCGTCTCCCGTGGGTGGCGCAGCCGCACGACGTCGAGGTGCGCGTGCTCGGGCTGTCGCAGCAGGTCCGGATACGTGCGGCGGCGTTCGCCGTGCTTCACCCACGCCCACCGGATCGGATGCTCGGGATCCGCCCAGCTCCGCCAGTCCTCGCGGTTCTCGTTCCACATCGGCTTGCGCGTGATCGCCCGCCACACCGAGCGTCGGATCACGCGCGCCATGATCAGCGGGCGCTCGTAGTCGAGCCAGACGAGTTGGTTGGCGCGTCCCCACACGAGATCGCGCACCGCTTCGTAGTTGCCATCGGTCACCCACCGCTCGCCGGCGGTAGCGCGGTCGGTGCGCTCGCGCAGCTCCTCGACCGTCGCCTGCTGCCAGTTGGGGCCGTGCTGGAACGCGTCGAGCTCGATGTGCGGGCAGCCCAGCAGCTCCGCCAGTCGGGCCGCCAGCGTCGTCTTGCCTGCGCCGCTGGTCCCGACGACTGCGATCCGCGGTCCGAGTTTCATCGCACCACTTGTACCCTCTCGTCCGTGACTGCGGCCCGCTCGCCATCGGTTCAGCGCCCGCCGCGGCGGGCGGGCCTCGCGACGCGCATCGGCGCGCTCGACGACATGGTCGACAGATGGGTGGAGCGCCACCGAACCCCGCGTCTCGATCCCGTGTTCTACGGGCTGTCCAGCGCAGCCGATCACGGCCTGCTGTGGACCGCGCTCGGCGCCGTGCGCGCCGTGCGCCGCCGGGATCCTGCGACCGCGCTCCGGGTCGGCGCCGCCCTCGGCGCCGAATCGGCGCTGACGAACGGGCCGATCAAGTTCCTCTTCCGGCGCATCCGGCCCGAGAGCCCGCCGCCGGGCCCGCTTCCCTACGGCATGCACCGACCGCGTACGAGTGCATTCCCGTCCGGGCACGCAACTACTGCGTTCACCGCCGCCACGTTGCTGTCGGACGGCACGGGGTCAGGCGCGGCCTACTTCGGGCTCGCGGCGGTCGTCGCGTCCAGCCGGGTGTACACGCGCATGCACCACGCGTCCGACGTTGTGGCGGGAGCTCTGCTCGGGTTGGCCTTGGGACAGGTCGCCAAGCGGCTGCTGGCGGCGTCGGATCGGCGTCGCCGGGTCACACGCGACTGACCACCGGGCCGCCGCCGGAATCACCGGGGTACCGTGGGGGTTGTTCCGGTACGTCCTGTGTGACGTCCCCCTCCGGAGGTTCCCGTGGCCCGCGAGATCGCTGTCAACTTCGACTACCGCTGCCCGTTCGCCCGAAACGCGCATGAAGCCGTCGTCTCGGCGGTGCGCGGGGGCGCCGACCTCGACGTGCGCTTCTTGGCGTTCTCGCTCGATCAAGCGCACGCGGAAGAAGGCGAGCCGCCGGTCTGGGATCGCGAGCCCAGTGAGTGGGGCACCGGCGTCACCGCACTGCTGTACGGGATCGCGGTGCGCGATCAGTTTCCGGAGCGGTTCTTCGACTTCCACGTCGGGGCGTTCGCGGCCCGTCACGACCAGGGAAAGAAGCTCGGCCGGGAAGACGTCATACGAGAGGTGGCGGCTTCTGCGGGGCTGGATGTCGACGCCGTGGCCGAGGAGGCGTGGAGCGGACGACCGTTGAAGGCGCTCGCCGCCGAGCACAGCGAGCAGGTGGAGCGGTGGAACGCGTTCGGGGTTCCCACGTTCATCGAGGGCGACGAGGCCGTCTTCATTCGCTTCATGGAGCGCAACCGGGTCGACGACCTCGAGCGCGCGCTCGACCTGCTCGACTGGACCCGCTTCAACGAGTTCAAGCGCACGCAGATCCCCAGGTAGCGCCACCGCGTGTTTGCGCGGGCGGGCACGTCGCGAGACTCTGACGTCATGCGGATGAGCGACGCCGAAGCCATCATGTGGACGGTCGAGAAGGACCCGGCGCTGCGGGTGGACTTCACGAACGTCACGCTCCTCGAGCACGCGCCGGACGCGCGCCGTCTGCGGGCGAAGGTCGAGCGTGCGGTCGAGGAGATCCCCCGGCTGTCCCACCGGGTGGTGACGCCACCGCTCCGGCTTGCGCCTCCGGAGTGGCGCCCGGACCACGACCTCGACCTCGATTACCACGTGCGCACGGTCGGCGTGCCGGCGCCGGGTGGGCTCCGCCAGCTGCTCGACCTCGCGGGCACCGTGGCGGCGGCGCCGTTGGACCGCTCGCGTCCGCTGTGGGAGTTCACGCTCGCCGAGGGCCTCGAAGGCGGGCGCGCGGCGCTGCTCCAGAAGGTGCACCACACGATTACGGACGGCGTCGGCGGCGTGCGGCTCTCGATGAGCTTGCTCGACCTCGAGCCTGATCCGCCCGAGCCGCCCGCGCCGTCGCCGCTGCAGCGCATCGCGGCCGAGGCCATCGCCGGCGAACGAGCGCAGGTGGCAGCCGATCCCGTCAACCGCACCACGCCGGCAGAGGTGCTCGGTGACGCGGTCACGTACGCGGTCGGACAGCAGCTTCGCCGGGCCCGCGGCGGCTTCGAGGCCGCGGCTCGCACGCTCGCAAGCCCGGAGTCGGCGCGGCGCAGCATCGCCAATGTCGGCCGGCTCGCCGGCTCGGTCCGTCGCCAGTTGCTCGTGACGGAGCCGTCGCGCTCGGACCTGCTGCGTGCGCGCTCACTCGCCCACCGCTTCGAGGCGTATCAAACCCCACTCTCCAAGGCGAAGGCGGCCAGTCAGGCGCTCGGCGGCAGCGTGAACGACGTCTTCGTGACGGGCGTCGCCGGCGCACTCGGGCTGTACCACGAACGCATGGGCGTCCCGTGCGAAGAGTTGCGCATGGCCATGCCCATCAGCACGCGCAGCGACGACGAGGAGAGTGCCAACAGCTTCACGCCGTCGCGCGTGCTCGTCCCGGTGCAGCCGAAGGATCCGGTCGCCCGCTTCAAGAT
>JALZAA010000119.1 GCA_030948625.1 Actinomycetota bacterium | reverse complement strand
GGTCTGGGTGCAGGCGCGGACGACTACGTCACGAAGCCGGTCCACCCGGACGAGCTCGTGGCGCGTGTGCAAGCCCAGATGCGAGGCCAAGCCGCCTGGCGTGAGGCGATTGAGCGCGCGTGGCGCGATCGGGCCTCGGTCGCCGAGGAGCTCGGCACCATCGAGGGCGATGCAGCGCCCGCCGTCGTGGGCGACGCCGTCTGCCAGGCGCTGATGAAGCTGCCCGGCACCGGCGCGGTCGCGCTGTTGAGCTTCGACGGGGGCGATGTGACGGTGCTCGCGCAGCGCGGCGACGCGGCGGCGGCGCCGGGCACCGTGCTTCCTCGCAGCCTCGCGCTCCTCACGCAGCGGCGGGCCCGCGCCGGGCCCTGGATCGACGAACCCGCGGACGGTGCTCTGGCGCCCCATCCGACCCTTTCGGCCTTCGCCCCGCTGTCCTGGCGGAGCACCTTGATCGGGACGCTGGCGCTGGGCTTCGAGCCCCAGGCCGACGCGGGCGCGCTGACGGCGCCCGCGCTGGCCACCGCCCTCGACCTCGCGCCGGCGGTGGCTGCCGCGGTCGGCCCGTCGTTGACGGCCTCTGATACGCGACCCGTCATGGAGCAGGTCATCACGACGAGCGCGTTCGAGCCCGTGTTCCAGCCCGTTGCCGACCTGTGTACGCGGGAGATCGTCGGCTTCGAGGGACTCACGCGTTTCAGTGACGGCACCCCGCCTGATGTGCGCTTCAAGGAAGCGGCGGAGACCGGGATGGGCGTGCCGCTCGAGCTCGCCACGGCGCTGGCCGCGATCGACGCCGCGGCGGAGCTCGAACCCGGGCTCTTCCTGAGCGTGAACGTCTCGCCCGCGTTGATCCTCGAGCACCACACCGCCGCGCTCGCCGCCGGCGTCGGGTCGCGACCGCTCGTGCTGGAGCTCACGGAGCGCGATCCCGTCGACGACTATGGCGCGCTCGCGCGCGTGCTCGACGGCGAACACGTGACGCTCGCGGTCGACGATGCCGGAGCCGGGTACTCGAGCCTCCGCCACATCCTCGCCCTGCGCCCCTCGTACATCAAGCTCGACATCACGTGGGTGCGCGGGATCGACGACGACCCCGCGCGCCAGGCCCTCGTCGCCGGGATCCATCACTTCGCGACGCTCACGAACTGCCGCATCGTCGCCGAAGGTGTCGAGACGGAGACGGAAGCCGACGCGCTACGCCGCCTGGGCGTCGACTTCGGTCAGGGCTTCCTCTTCGGCCACCCGGAGCCGATCGATGCCTATCGACGCGTCTAGCGGGCGCGCAGGAACCACCCGCGCGGGTCCCAGCGTCGGAGCGCCGCGATCTCGCCGGCGGTCGGTGCGTCGAGCTCGCGCACGTCGGCGGCGACGCCGAGGTCCCATCCGCACGCCGCACGGGCGGCGTCGATGCGCTCGGACGTTGTGCCCTCACCGTGCGGGACAGCGGTGAGCACGAGCTCGTCGCCGCCAACCTTCTCGAGCGTGCCGAGGTCGGTAACGAGGGCACGCACATTCCGCCCCGGCGACGTGACGTAGCCGCACTCGGGCGGCGTGCGCTCACGAGTGAGCGTGGCGACCACGACCGCTTCCGCCGCGACGCTCGCGACGTCGTTGCCGCCTCCCGAGCCGACGAGGAACGGTCCGTCCGGGACAAGCGTCGAGTTGATGTTGCCGAAGCGGTCGACCTGGGCGCCGCCGAGACAGGCAACCGTCGTGGTCCCGGGGCCGCCGACGAGCGTGCCCAGCACGAGGTCGGCGTCGCCGAGCATCATCGACCGCGGGAAGTTCCGGTGGTTCAGCACGAAAGGATCTGCCGGCGTCGGGTCGTACCCCCAGAGCCCGATCTCCGCTGTGAGCTGCACGTCGCACCCGGCCGACCGCGCCTGCGACACACCGAGCCACGCCGAGAGGTTGGCAACGCCGGCACCCGCGAGAACCGCCTGCGCGCCGAGCGTGCTCACCCGTGCGGCGAGGTGCCGGGCGCCGTACACGGCGGCGACCTCCCACCGGTTCCATGGTGCGCCGAGGTCGGGCTCGAACGCGGCTTCGTCGGCGCGCCAGGACTCGGCGTCCGCCTTGGCGCGCAGCCCGGCGACGCGGTCGGGCCCGAGCCGGTGCACGTACTCGTCCTGGTCGGGAACGTCGAGCACCCAGCGGCGGATCCAATCGTCGAAATCGTTGGCGCGAGACGCGGCGCGGGCATCGACCCAGAAGTCGTAGTCCTCCCCGTACCCGTCGACCGGAAGATCGCGGGCGAACAGCCCACCGGGATGTGCACCCATCGGCGCCTCGCAGACGGCGAGCACGAGGTGCGCCGGGATGCGGACAAGATGCGACCACGGCCGGATGTCGTCGACGACGCGCTCGACCGTCACGATCGCGCCGCGCCGTGCAGCCAGCGCGCCCCACATCCCTTCCAGCAGCGGCGGCTCGAGCGCGACGTTCCCGTGCCGGTCGGCGACGGGCGCGTGGAGTAGCGCGACGTCGGGCGTCAGCGGGGCGAGCAGGCCGACCTCGCCGAACGGTGTCGGAACGCGCGCGTAGGCATCGTTCTTCTCCATGGACGAGCCGGAGATCGAGCGGGTGACGACCGCGGGGAGATTGCGGGCCGCGGCTTCGAGCCGCTGCGAGAACGCGAGGAAGGACCAGTGCTCGACGGCGACCTCGCCGCGCTCGTACGCGTTGGCGAAGATCGGGTTCGGGGTGAAGTTCGGGAAGGTGTCCCCCGAGTACCCGGTGACGACGCGCTCGACGAGCCCCCCGCGGAAGAAGAGCGTCCCCAGCGTAGAGAGGCTCAACATCATCAGTGTGAAGCGCGGGTCCCTCCCCCACCACTGCCGGACGACCTCGCGTGCCGCCGCCGTCCACCGCGTGTGGCCGACGGCGATGTGGAGGTCGTCACCGGCGCGGACATGCTCGCTGACCGCGTCTTCGAGGGAGGTGAGCTTGCCGGGACTCGCAGTCGTCACGCGCTGTCGAGCACGAGGTCGGCGAGGCGGTGGCGCTGCCAGCCCTGGTACCCGAGCATGGCGTCGTTCATCTTGGCCCGCTTGTAGTACAGGTGCGCGTCGCAGTCCCACGTGAACCCGACGCCGCCGTGGATCTGGATGTCCTCGCCGGAGATGAACACCGCCGCCTCGGAGACGAATCCCTTCGCCATGGCGGCGGCGCGTTCACGACTCTCATCGTCGACGTCCGAAGCCCACGCGGCGTAGTGCGTACCGACACGCGCCAGCTCGAGCTGGTGCAGCATGTCGACGGCCTTGTGGCGGATGGCCTGGAACGTGGCGATCGGCCGGTCGAACTGCACCCGTGCCTTGGCGTATTCGGTCGCGAGCTCGAGTGCCGCGTCACTCGCGCCGACCAGCTCGGCCGCGAGCATCACGGCGGCGTCGTCCACCGCTCGGCGCCAGAGAGCGGTCTGGTCACCTCTCGGTCCGACGGGAACGGCGCGGCGCTCTTCGAGAACCAGCCGCGCCGCTTTGCGCGTGGGGTCCATGGTGGGGACGGGCTCTCCCCGCGGCGCCTCGAGCAGGAACGACCCGAGCCCGTCCTCGGTGCGGGCCACGACGATCGCCCAGTCCGCCGTGTGCCCGTCGAGGACGAGCGGCTTGTGGCCGGTCAAGATCCAGTCGGCGTCCTTGCGTCGCGCGCGCGTGTGGACCCGGTCGACCGGGTCACCGTGCCCGAGCTCCTCGAGCGCGACAGTCCCGCGGATCGCTCCCGACGCGAGCTGCGCGACCAGGTCGGCATCGCCGAGAGCGCGCGCCGCGAGGGTGGCGAACACCGCCGACGAGAAGAACGGCGCCGGGAACGGCAGGCGGCCCATCTCCTCCATGACGACGGCCATGTCGACGAGGCCGAGTCCGAGGCCGCCGTTCGCCTCCGGAACCAGAAGACCCGGCCATCCGAGCTCGGCGACCTTGTCCCAGACGTCGTCGGTGAAGCCGCGCTCGTCGTCGGCCATGGCTCGTACGTACTGATCCGGCGCCTCCCGCTCGAGGAAAGACCGCACCGACCCGCGCAGGGCGTCCTGGTCGTCGCTGAAAGTGAAGTCCAAACCGAGCGCGCCTTCCCCCGGAGAAACCTGACACGGATGTTAGTGTTCGACGAATGGATTTCGCGTACTCCCCGGAAGACATCGCGTTCCGCGACGAGTTCCGGGGGTGGCTCGAGGAGAACCTGCCGAAGTTCCTCGCCGACTGGGGCGGTGACGAGGACCTCCCTCGCGGCACGTCGTCGAGCGTGTCCCGGAGCCAGGAGCGGCGGAAGGACTGGCAGCGCCGCCTGAACGAGGGGCGATGGGCGGCGATCAACTGGCCGAAGGACTGGGGCGGGCGCGAGGCGACGCCGGTCCAGAACGTCATCCACGCCGAAGAGAACGCACGCGTGCGCGCGCCGGGCATCTACAACGCCAACGGCATCTGGCAGATCGGCCCCATGATCATCAAATGGGGCACGGACGAGCAGCAGCAGCGATGGCTGCCGGGCATCCTCGACGCGTCGGAGCACTGGTGCCAGGGGTTCAGCGAGCCCGAGGCCGGCTCCGACCTCGCGAACCTGCGTACCAGCGCGATCCGCGACGGCGACGAATACATCGTCAACGGCCAGAAGATCTGGATCTCGACCGCGCACCTCGCCGACTGGGGGCTGTTCCTCCTGCGTACAGATCCCGGTGCCATCGAGCGCGGCGCCAAGCACGAGGGCATCACGGCGTTCATCGTGAACATGCACACGCCCGGGATCGAATGTCGTCCCATCCGCGACATCGCCGGCGACGAGCTGTTCAACGAGGTGTGGTTCACCGACGCGCGCATCCCCGCCGACTGCCGCCTGGGTGAGGAAGACCAGGGCTGGCAGGTCGCGATGGGAACGCTCGGCCACGAGCGCGTCGGAACGGCCGGGCTCGCGATCACCATGGCCGCCGACCTCCGCTCGATGATCTCGGCCGCCAAGGCGACGAATCCCGACGCGCTGCGCGACCCGGAGATCCGCGAGCGCATTGCGCGCGCGTTCACCGACATCGAGTACACCAAGCTCCTCAACTACCGGGCCCTCACGAAGATCATCAGGGGCGAGAAGAACTGGCCCGAGGTCCCGCTGGCCAAGCTCCAATGGAGCTATCTCGCGCAGACCCTCGCCGAGCTCGCGGTCGACCTGCTCGGTCCGGCCGGGCTCCTCGCCAAGGGCGGACCCGACGCCGTCGACGGCGGCACGTGGACGCGGCTCTACTCGTTCCAGCGCTACACGACGATCGGCGCCGGCGCCACCGAGGTGCAGAAGAACATCATCGCCGACCGCGCCCTTCTCCCCCGCAAGTAGCGCAACGCTCGATGCGTGCGTGGAGCATCACTATGTTGCTCCAGGAACGCATCGATAGGGCGTGAAGCTCGGCGTCGTCACGCCGGTCGTCACGCGGTTGCCGCGTGCGCACGCCAAGTGGGAAGAGACCGCGGGCATCGCCGAGATCACGCGCGTCGCCGTCGAGGCGGAGCGGCTCGGGTACCACCACCTCACGTGCAGCGAGCACGTCGCCATCCCGACCGACGTTGCCGAGGTACGCGGTGGCACGTACCGGGACGCTCTTGCGACGCTCGCCTACCTCGCCGCAAGCACGTCGACGATCCCGCGACCCACGTCCTCGTCCTCGGCTATCACCATCCGCTCGAAATCGCCAAGAGGTACGGGACGCTCGACCGCATGAGCGGGGGCCGCCTCGTCCTCGGCGTCGGCGTCGGCTCGTTGCACGAGGAGTTCGACGTGCTCGGGGTGCCGTTCGACGACCGGGGTGAGCGCGCCGACGACGCCATCCGCGCCCTGCGCGGCGTGTGGGCGCAGAAGGCTCCCGAGTACTCCGGGCCGTTCTACGAGTTCGACGGCCTGGTCGTGGACCCCTGCGCGGTCAACCCGAGGACGCCCATCTGGATCGGCGGTCGCACGGCGCGCTCATTGCGCCGCGCGGTCGAGCTGGCGGACGGCTGGGCGCCGTTCGGCCTCTCCCGCGCCGACCTGGGCGACATGATCGGCCGCGCCCGCGACACCGAGGCGTGGGCGACACGGGCCGCTCGCTCCGACGCGCCGGCGTTCGAGCTCGTGCTCCAGAACGAGCACCCCTTCGACCCGATGGCAGAGCCCGATCGCGTGCGCGAGGCGATGGGCCGCCTGTCCGATGCGGGAGCGACGACCGTGAACGTGCGCGTGATGCACCACTCGCTCGACCACTACCTCGAGCAGCTCGCCTCGATGAGCGAGCTGACCGCCTAACGAGCGACGAGGGCGGTGGTGTGCCGGGCAATCACGAGGTCCTCGTCCGTGTGCACCACGCGCACGACGCAGTCGCTGCCGGGCGCGCTGATGACGCTGTCATGTGCCTCGTTCAGCTGGTCGTCGAGCTCGACGCCGAGGTGCTGCAGCCCGCGGCAGATCTCGGCCCTCACGACCGCGGACTTCTCACCGATGCCGCCGGTGAACACCACGGTGTCGAGCCCGCCGAGCACCGTCGCCAGCGCGCCGACGTGCATGCGGGCGTGGTAGCAGAACGCGTCGACCGCGAGCGTCGCACGCGGCTCGTGGTCGCGTTCGTCGATGAGCGTCTTCATGTCCGAAGTCCCACCCGACAGCGCGACGAGACCCGACTCACGGTCGATGAGCCGCTCGAGACGGTCGGCGTCATAGCCCTTCTCACGCAACAGGTAGACGGCGACGCCGGGGTCGAGATCGCCCGGCCGCGTGCTCATGACCAACCCGCCCGCCGGCGTCAGCCCCATCGTGGTGTCCAGCGATCTCCCGCCGCGTACGGCGGCCATGCTGGCGCCGTTGCCGAGGTGGGCGATCACGGCTCGGCCGAGCTGCGCCGGGTCGAGCGCGCCCACGACGTACTCATACGACAAACCATGGAAGCCGTAGCGGCGAACGCCCTCGTCCCAGAGGCTCTCGGGAAGCGGCAGGCGCTGTGCGACCTCGGGCATGAGGTGATGAAACCCGGTGTCGAAGCACGCGACTTGCGGGATGTCCCACCGCGCACCGATCGCCTCGATCCCGGCGATCGCCGCCGGCATGTGCAGCGGGGCGAACCCGGCAACTTCGCGGAGCTCGGCGAGCAGATCGTTATCGACCACGACAGGGTCCGAATGGCGTGGTCCGCCGTGCACCACCCGGTGACCCGCAGCGCCGGGGGTCGGCAACCCGCGCTCGTCGAACGACGCGATGGCGGCGTCCAGCGCCGCCGTGTAGTCGCCCGAGTGCACCGGCTGGGCGATCCGAGCCAGTGCTTGCTCGGAGGTCGTCCCGACCTCGAACAGCGCGGTCTTCAACGACGACGAGCCGCTGTTCACGCAGAGCACGACCAACGGCGCGTTGCGGGTCACGGGCTCCAGCGCCAGTCACGCACCTCCGGCATGTCCTCCAGATGCTCCAGGACGTACGCGTGGTGCCGCCGCAACATGTCCTTGCAGTGTTCGACGAGCGTCTCCCCGCCCACCGGCGCGCGCCTCGCTCGGCGCAATGCCTCCATGCAGAGGTGGTACCGGCTGACGCCGTTGCGCACCACCATGTCGAACGGGGTGGTGGTGGTCCCTTCCTCCTGATACCCGCGCACGTGGAACCGCCCCGGTCGAGGGCGCCCGTGGATCACATGGTGAACGGCGCTCGGGTACCCATGGAACGCGAAGACGACCTCCGTGTTGTCGGTGAAGAGGTCGACGAAGCTGTCCTCGTCCATGCCGTGCGGGTGGCGATCGGCCGGGAACAGCGTCATGAGATCGATGATGTTCGCGACCCGAAAATCGAGCTGTGGTACGTGTCGGCGGAGCAACTCGGCCGCAGCAATTGTCTCCATGGTCACGATGTCGCCCGCCGACGCGAGGACAACGTCGGGATCAGTTCCGTGCTCGTTGCCGGCCCACCGCCAGACCGACGCGCCACGGGCGGCGTGCTGACGCGCCGCGTCCATGTCGAGCCACTGGAGCTGAGGTTGCTTGTCGATGACGATGAGATTCACGTAGTCGCGGCTGCGCAGACAGTGATCGGCCGCCGATAGCAGGCAGTTGGCATCGGGCGGGAGGTAGATGCGTGACACCGTGCCCTTCTTGGTGAGGACGATGTCGATGAGCCCTGGGCCCTGATGACTGAAGCCGTTGTGGTCGTTCCGCCAGCACGTCGACGTGAGGAGGATGTTCAACGACGAGACAGGCGCGCGCCACGCGAGGTCGCGGGCGGCCTCGAGCCACTTCGTGTGCTGCACGGTCATCGACGCCGAGACCATGGCGAACGCCTCGTACGAGGCGAACAAGCCGTGCCGTCCGGTGAGCAGATAGCCCTCGAGCCACCCCTGACAGTTGTGCTCGCTGAGGATCTCCATGACGCGCCCGTCGGGCGAGACGTTGTCGTCGGAGGCGAGCACGGGTTCGACCAGGCACCGGTTCTCGACCTCGAACACGGCGTCGAGCCGGTTCGACTTCGTCTCGTCGGGGCAGGTGAGCCGGAAGTTGGCCTGCTCGCGGTTGCGGGTGAACACGTCGCGCAGGAACTCGCCGAGCCGGCGGGTCGACTCGTGCAGCACGGCACCGGGCTGCGCGACGGGGACCGCGTAGTCGGTGAAGTCCGGAAGGTCGAGCGGTTGCAGCAGGCGGCCCCCGTTGGCGTGTGGGTTGGCACCCATCCGCCGTTCGCCCTCGGGGGCGAGCTTCCCGAGTGCGGCGACGAGACGGCCCTGCTCGTCGAAGAGCTCCTCGGGCCGGTAGCTCCGCATCCACTCCTCGAGTTGGCGAAGGTGGTCGGCGTTGTCGCGCACGTTCGCCAGCGGCACCTGGTGAGCGCGGAATGTGCCTTCGACGGGGAGCCCGTCGACGATCTTGGGGCCGGTCCACCCCTTCGGTGTGCGAAGCACGATCGCGGGCCATCGCGGCCGTGCGCCGAAGCCGTGCGCCCGGGCGCCGTCCTGGATCTGTCGGATGGCGTCGAAGCAGTGGTCGAACGTCGCCGCGAGCTCGCGATGGACCGCGGGCGGGTCGTTTCCCTCGACCAAGTGCACGTCGTAGCCGTAGCCGTGCAGGATCGATTCGACGTCCTGGTCGTTCGAACGCCCGAAGACCGTCGGGCCCGAGATCTTGTAGCCGTTGAGATGCAGGATGGGCAGCACGGCGCCGTCGCGCACCGGGTTGACGAAGTCGATCCCCTGCCATGACCCCGAGAGCGGACCGGTCTCGGCCTCGCCGTCGCCGATGACGCATGCGACCACGAGATCCGGGTTGTCGAAGGCGGCGCCGAACGCGTGCACGAGCGCATAGCCGAGCTCGCCGCCCTCGTGGATCGATCCCGGTGTGGGGACGCTCACGTGGCTCGGCACCCCGCCGGGCGTCGAGAACTGACGGAACAGCCGGTGCATGCCGCGCGCGTCGGGTGAGACATGCGGATAGATCTCCGAGTACGTGCCTTCCAGGTACACGTTGGCAAGGATCGCGGGGCCACCGTGTCCCGGCCCGGCGATGTAGATCACGTTGGCGTCGCGATCGCGGATGACGCGGTTGAGATGCACGTACAGCAGGCTCAGGCCCGGCGACGTCCCCCAGTGCCCGAGCAGGCGCGGCTTGATGTGCTCGGGCCGCAACGGCTCTCGGAGCAGCGCGTTGTCCTGGAGGTAGATCTGCCCGACAGTCAGGTAGTTGGCCGCTCGCCAGTACGCGTCGAGGGTGGCCAGTTCGTGATCGGAGAGCGCGGTGGCCATCGGGTCACCTCCAGTGGGGGCTCGAGCGAGATCGGCTATCCGTCGCGCTACCCGTTCTCGAGCTTCCAGGACCACGTCGCCGTAGCCACGAGCGGCTCGTCCGGTTGCACGACCGCGGGCGCGAGGTTGAACGCGTCGGGCGGACCGGTCTGAGGCTCGACGCAGATCGCGTGCTTCGGCTCGTCGAACGCGACGATGCACGAGCACGAGGTGTCGAGCGTGACCGTGACGGCCCCGGGCCAGCGCAGGACTGCGGGCGGATTGCCGAGACGGGTGAAGCAGTCGTCCCACGGATGCGGCCCGGGTGGGGCGAGCTCGCCGGTGGGGATGCCTTCGTCGTCGCGCTGGTACATGGCGCCGGCGTCGAGATCGACCGCCAGGGGCTCGCCGCGCCCGGCGGCCCGGCTCCACCACGGATGCCAGCCGCACGACGCCGGCATCGGCCGCTCGGCGTGCACCTCCATGGTCATTCCCAAGGCGTCATCGTGCAGGGCGAAGCGCTGCACGACCCGTCCTCCGAACGGCCAGGGCGGATCGAGCGACGCCGAGATCACGCCGTCGCCTTCGTCGCGCCACGGATGATCGCGGGCGGTGCCGTGGATGGCGTGGGGCGGGTTGTTGAGAGGGAGCTGGTGCTGCTGTCCGTCGAAGTCGAAACTGCCGTGCCGGATCCGCCCCGCCCAGGGTGCCATGGGGAAGCAGCCAAAGTTGTGGTCGTCGACGTCCGGTGTTGCGAGGACGTCGAGCCCGTCCACGGTCAAGGCCACGATGCGGCCGCCCATCTCCGGAGCGATGTCGAGCCGCGCCGGCCCCGATTCGAGGGTCAGCACGCTCCGCAGTCTCGCATGCGACCTCGCCGATGCGTGCGGAGACCATGACAGTTCTGGTCTATGAGCGCATCGGGCAAGTTCAGCCCAAGCGTTCGATCACCGTGGCGTTGGCCTGGCCGCCGCCCTCGCACATGGTCTGGAAGCCGAGCCGTCCACCGGTCGCTTCCAAGTGGTTGAGCATCGTGGTCATCAGCCGCACGCCGCTCGCCCCGAGTGGGTGGCCGATCGCGATGGCGCCACCCCTCGGGTTGTACCGGGCGGGATCCGGCCGGAACTCCTTCGCCCACATCAGCGCGATGGCGGCGAAGGCCTCGTTGCACTCGATGGCATCGAACTCGTCGACCTTCAGACCCGTGCGGTCGAGCAGCTTGCGCGTGACGGGGTTCGGCGCCGACA
>JALZAA010000079.1 GCA_030948625.1 Actinomycetota bacterium | reverse complement strand
AGATAGGTGAACAGCGGCTTCACCGGGACGGGCTGGCCACCCTTGTCGAAGAGGTCGGGGCCGCGTCCGTACAGGTTGTGCGGCGCCCTCTTTGCCTTGTCGCGGAACATCGCCGAGCCGGCCTGGGTCTCGTCGACGGTATTCAGGCTCGGCACCTTGCGGATGAGGTCGACGGCCGGGGCCGCGCCGCCCGAGTAGGCGAAGATTCCGCCCAGCGGCGCAGCGAGGTCGGCGTCCACCGCCCGGACCGAGCGCACCGGCCCGACGACGTCCGGCACAGCAGAGTTGAACACGACCATGAAGCGCGTGATGTCGCCTTCCGTGACCTCCTCGAAGACGACGTCGGCGCCGTCGATCCCGGTTTGGGGGCGCGACTCGGGAGTGTTCTCGACCTTCACCGACAGTGCGGGCCGGTTCAGGCTCAGGCCGCCGGGGTCGGGCAGGCCGGTGAGCGGCGCAACGACGGGCTTGGCCGTGGTGGTCGTGGGCGCACTCTTCTTCTTGGCGCTGCCACCGCCGCCACCACACGCCGCCACCGCCGCGATCAACACGGCAGCAGACACGACAACGAGACGACGGCGATGCATTCAGAACCTCCGACAGAGTCCCCGGCGCCAGCGTGCCGGGGCACGAAGCGGGTCAGCGTACACGCGGCCGGGGCCTGATCTCCGTGCAGCCCGCCGGGCGACGTCGGCAGCTCAACTACGCGCTTGCGGGATGCCTCTGGCCCCCCGTCCCACGACGCTGGACCCAACGACGGGGCGACCTGAGGACGGCGCGCGCCCATGACCTTCTACCTCCCCAACCCCAAGATCCGGCCGGTCGGGTTGGAATTCGAGGAGTTCCTCGACACTGTGCGCCTCGAGCCCAGGGACGGCGACACATCCAGCGCCGCCACTCGCTCCGATGGCCCGGCTTCACCGAGGAGCTGACGTGGTTCGATCCGGGGACCCGCCTCGCAGCCACGCAGAACGACGCGCCTTCGGCCGTGAGCTGCGGACGCGGGCCTCACGTTCGGCGCACTCGCAGTGGACACCTCCTCCGGATCGACCGGATCCGATCGAGCTCCTCGAGGAGTCGAACCGCGACCGGCTCCCTGACCTCGTTCCCGTGCGCTACGGCCGCATGCTGGTCTCACCGTTCGCGTTCTTGCGCGGCGCGGCGGTGGTCATGGCGAACGACCTCGCCGCCACACCCGATACGGGAGCGCGCGTCCAAGCTTGCGGCGACGCCCATCTGGCCAACTTCGGAGTCTTCGCCACTCCGGAACGCAACCTCATCTTCGATGTGAACGACTTCGACGAGACGCTCCCTGCACCTTGGGAGTGGGACGTCAAGCGCCTCGCCGTGAGCGTCGTCGTCGCCGCTCGCAACCTCGAGATCGGCCACCGAAGATCACGGGACATCGCCCACCAGTGCGTCGCTGCCTACCGAACGAAGCTGGCGGAGCTGTCCAAGCTGGGACCGCTCGACATCTGGTACCAACGCGTCGACGTCGAGCAGATCCTCACGATCGCCCGTGAGCGGAAGTCGAAGGATCTGCGGCGTGCACTGCGAATTGCAAAGGCGCGCCAACGTACGAGCCTGACCGCGCTCCCGAAGCTCACGAAGGTTGTCGCCGGTCGTCGCAGGATTGTCGACGACCCCCCGCTCATCGTGCACGAGCGCAACGAGGCCGGCGGCGCGGAGAAGATGCTCGTGCAGTACGCGGAGTCGCTGCCGGCGGACCGCCGGCCCCTGCTCGACCACTACGAGATCGTCGACACCGTGCGCAAGGTCGTCGGTATCAGCAGCGTCGGGACGCGCTGTTACCTGACGCTGATGATGGACGCCGACAACCGTGCGCCTTTGTTCCTCCAACTGAAGGAGGCGACGGAACCGGTCGCCGCGCCGCACGTCGGCGAGCCTCGATACGAGAACGAGGGCCAGCGCGTCGTCGTCGGGCAGCGACTCCTGCAGGCGGCGAGTGACATCTTCCTCGGGTGGACGACCGACGGCGCGCACGATTACTACGTGCGGCAATTCCGTGACATGAAGGGCTCGGTGAACCTGGACGTCATGACCGATCGCGGCTTTGCCGAGTACAGCGTGATCTGTGGGCGGACGCTGGCACGGGCCCACGCGCGCAGTTGCGATCCCACGATCGTGTCCGCGTACCTCGGGAACGGCACTCAATTCGACCGTGCGGTCGGAGAGTTCGCCGAGGCGTACGCCGACCAGACCGAACGCGACTACGCCGCGCTCGATGCAGCGGTGAAGGCCGGCCGCGTCAGAGCGATGCGGAACTGTTGACCGCGCCGTCGTCCGCCTGCTCGGACGCGTGCTCGAGCACGAGCCGAGTGAGCTGCACGCGCGAGCTGATGTCGAGCTTGCGGTAGATCTGCCGAAGGTGAAAGTCGACGGTGTGCCGAGACTGAAGCAGGCGCGCGCCCGTCTGACTGTTCGTGAGCCCCTCCGCGACCGTGGTTGCGACACGGTGCTCGGTCTCCGTGAGGCTCCCCCATCCCC
>JALZAA010000059.1 GCA_030948625.1 Actinomycetota bacterium | reverse complement strand
GCGCTCGGTGGTGGGCGCGGCGCTCGCAGCTTCGGGAGCGGGAGCGGGCGCGGTTGCCGGCGCCGACACCGCCGACGGGGCCGGTGCCGACCGGGCCGCCGATGACGACGACGAGCTCTCCACGCGGGGCTGTGGAGGGTACGGCGCCGGCTGGGGCTCCCAGCGCATGCCCGACTCGGAGCGCTGTGCCTCGAACCAGCGCCAGGCGGCGTAGGCCGCCCCCACGAGCAGGCCCAGCTTGAACATCCGCTTCAGGAATCGCCCCACGGTCGTCCCCCTCCTCGGTCGGCCCGCGAGTCTCGCACGCGCGCAAAGAAATTGACTCGTCTCTGCGTGGCTGCGATCATCTACGGGTTATGACAAAGGACCTGGCGAAGGAATTGCGCACTCAGAGCCTGCTCCTTATCTAGTTGCGAGCGCCTGCCGGTGCTCGCGGACGCCTCCTCGTGCCTACGGGCCGGGGAGGTTTTTCGTTGCCGAGAACAACCGAGAACGGATGCGGGAGACCGAGATGGACCAAGTACTGATCTTCGACACCACGCTGCGGGACGGCGAGCAGTCGCCCGGGATCTCGCTGGACGTGGCCGAGAAGCTCGAGATCGCCGAGCAGCTCGCTCGTCTCGGCGTCGACGTCATCGAGGCCGGCTTCCCGATCGCCAGCCCGGGTGACTTCGAGGCCGTCGAGGCCATCGCCAAGAGCGTGCGCGGCTCGACGATCGCCGGCCTGGCCCGCACCCGCTTCGCGGACATCGACCGGGCGTGGGAAGCCCTCCGGCACGCGGAGCGCCCGCGCATCCATGTGGTCATCGCCACCTCGCCGATCCACATGAAGAAGAAGCTCCATATGACCGAGGACGAGGTCAAGGAGGAGGCGGCGGCGGCCGTTGCGCGGGCCAAGGGCTACTGCGACGACGTGGAGTTCTCGGCGGAGGACGGCAGCCGGTCGGACATCGAGTTCATGTGCGAGGTGTGCCAGATCGCCGTCGACAACGGCGCGACCACGATCAACATCCCCGACACCGTGGGCTTCGGCGTGCCCGAGGAGTTCGCCGAGCTCATCTCGTACGTGCTCGAGCGGGTCAGGGGCGACTACGTGGTGTCCACGCATTGTCACGACGACCTCGGGCTGGCGGTCGCCAACTCGCTGGCCGGCGTGCGTGCCGGCGCGCGTCAGGTCGAGTGCGCGATCAACGGCATCGGCGAGCGGGCGGGCAACGCCGCCCTGGAGGAGATCGTGATGGCGATCAAGACGCGAGGTGATTACTTCAACCACCTCGACGTCGGTGTGCGCACGGAGGAGCTCGCGCGCACGTCACGCATCGTGTCCCGGCTCACCGGCTATCCGGTCCAGTACAACAAGGCCGTTGTCGGCCGCAACGCGTTCGCGCACGAGTCTGGGATCCACCAGCACGGTGTCCTCGAGGATCCCGAGACCTACGAGATCATGGACGCCACCACGGTCGGCCAGCAGGCGGCCCAGATCGTGCTGGGCAAGCACTCGGGTCGGCACGCGTTCGCCGACTCGTTGGCAAAGATGGGCATCAAGGTCCAGGGCGACGCCCTCAACGCGGCATTCACCCGGTTCAAGGAGCTCGCGGATCGGAAGGTGCAGATCACCGAGGCCGACCTCGAGGCGATCGTCGCCGAGGAGCTCGGCACCGGGGTCGTGCACCGCTTCGACATCGTGAGCCTCGATCTCGCGGGCGGCACGTCGTCGACACCGACCGCCAGGGTCGTGCTGACCGACGGCACGGGCAAGCTCGAGGCCGAGGGGTCGGGGAACGGCATGATCGACGCCGCCATCGCCGCCATCGCGGCCGCTACAGGCATCGAGGGACGGCTCACGGACTTCCAGGTGCATGCCGTGACCGGCGGCGGCGACGCGCTCGGCGACGTCGTCCTGCAGCTCGACGCCGAGGGCATGAAGGTCACCGGCCGGGGCGTGTCGACCGACGTGGTCGAGGCCGCCGGGCGCGCGTACCTGAACGCGGTCAACCGGCTCGTCCGCATGCGGGAGCGGGGTGGGGAGCGCGAGATCGTGATCGGGCCGTGAGCGCGTCGGCGCCCCTCGATCCCGCAGCCCCCGCCGCCCCAGTCAACCTGTGGAGCGAGTCGGCGTGGGCGCAGCGGTACCTGCGCGAGCGCGACGACATCCCGCACCGCATCGAGGGCTTCGCGGTGTTGATGGAGCTGCTCCCGGAGACACCTC
The DNA here is from genome assembly GCA_030948625.1 of Actinomycetota bacterium. Classification (GTDB taxonomy): domain Bacteria; phylum Actinomycetota; class Acidimicrobiia; order IMCC26256; family JACDBD01; genus JALZAA01. The sequence continues at coordinate 3,652 of JALZAA010000059.1, read as the reverse complement.
GCCGCGTGCTCGACCTCGGGACCGGCGACGGCTACACGTTCGGTCTCGTGCGGACCGCGCACCCGAACGTCGAGGGTGTCGGGCTCGACTTCTCGGCCGAGATGCTCGGGCGCGCACGCGACCGGTTCGACGGGGATGCGGGTGTCGAGATCGTGGAGCACGACCTCGACCGCCCGCTGCCGCAGCTGGGGCGCTTCGACCTCGTCGTGTCGAGCTTCGCGATCCACCACTGCGTCGACGCACGGAAGCGCGCTCTCTATGGCGAGGTGTTCGAGCTGCTCGAGCCGGACGGGCGGTTCCTGAACCTCGAGCATGTGGCCTCGCCGACGCCGGCGCTCCACGTGGCGTTCCTCGCCGCCATCGGCAAGACGCCGGCCGAGGACGACCCCTCGAACAAGCTCGTTGCCGTCGACACGCAGCTGGCGTGGCTGCGCGACATCGGCTTCGTCGACGTCGACTGCCACTGGAAGTGGCGCGAGCTCGCGCTGCTCGCCGGGGTCAAGCCGAGGTAGCAAGCTCGTCCAAGTAGTCGCCGCTGAAGCGAAAGTACGCTGATCGTGAGCGAAGACTTTGGAAGACCGCGGCCGGCAAGGGCGATTGATGGTGGGGCGAGGCAGAGCCAGCTCGAAGTCAGGGCCGGAAGGGGTCGCCGCGTTCGAGCGGGCGTCTGGTGCCGCCACCTTGCGCGCCAACACGGGGACCGTCGATCGCGCCGACCGAATCGCTGCCGGTCGCGCGTTGCGCAAGGACGTGCCCCGCAGCAGGCATGGAGACTGGAAGGCGGCTGCGGATCGTCCGGACCCGGTGGCCGTGCTCGTGGCACAGGGCGAGAGCCGGGTCACCGAGCTCTTGCCGATCCGTCATGGACGGATGGCGGAGTCGCAGTTCGGCTTCTACCGCGGTGCAGCCGCGGGCATGGCCGCGGATCTGGCCTCCACCCCCAGCAGCGGGATCATGGTGCAGCTGTGCGGTGATGCGCACCTGGTCAACTTCGGTGGGTTCGCCACCCCGGAACGCCGGTTGATCTTCGACGTCAACGACTTCGACGAGACCCTGCCCGGGCCGTTCGAGTGGGACCTGAAGCGCCTGGGCGCGAGCTTCGCGGTCGCGGCTCGGTCGAAGGGCCTCTCCGACGAGGTCGGCGAAGCCGCTGTCCTGCGGCTGACGTTGGCCTATTCGGGCCTCCTCGCCGGCTTCGCGACGACTCCCACGCTCGACGCCTGGCATTGGAGCGTCGATACCGACCTGGTCGCGGCGATGGCAGCAGCCGTCGGCGACGCCGAAACCCAGAGCCTCTTCGACAAGGCCATCGCGCGGGCGCACGCGCACAACAATCTTCAGGCCGTGAACAAACTCACCGCGGTCGTCGACGGTCATCGCCGGATCGTCGACCAACTTCCGTTGGTGGGTCATGTCGGAGGCGATGATGACGTCGACCGGATGCAATCACTGCTCGACGGGTACCGGGCGAGCCTCCCCGACGACATCCGCCATCTCCTCGACCGGTTCACGCTGGCGGATGCTGCCCGCAAAGTGGTTGGCGTCGGCAGCGTGGGCACCCGGTGCTGGATAGCTCTGCTGGAAGGGGGCGGGGCCGACGACCCGCTCATCCTCCAGATCAAGGAAGCAGAGGCGTCGGTGCTGGAGCCGCACCTCGGGCGCTCCGGCTACGACAACCACGCCCGCCGCGTCGTCGAGGGTCAGCGACTCATGCAAGCCGCCAGCGACCTGTTCCTGGGTTGGACCCACGACGAGACCTCGGGCGCCGACTACTACTGGCGCAATCTGCGCGACATGAAGGTGTCCGCCGACGTCAACGCGCTGCCGACGAACTCGTTCCTCAACTATGCGGAGCTGTGTGGCGGGACCCTGGCACGCGCGCACGCGCGGTCTGGCGACGCCGCGGCCATCTCCGGGTACCTCGGCAAAGGAGACGTCTTCGGTAAGGCCCTCGGCCGTTTCGCCACTTCGTATGCCGATCAGAACGCACTCGACCACGAGGCACTTGTTCAGGCGATCAAGGACGGCCGGGTCACGGCCGAATCGAACGTGTGACGCCCCCGACGGCCTCAGCCGTCGGCCGTCACCTTCGGCACCCACTGCGGGCGCGTGCCCTCGAACGCGGTGATCTCGTCCTCCCGCTGGAGCGTGAGCCCGATGTCATCGAGGCCGTGCATCAACCGGTGCTGCGTGTGGTCGTCGAGGTCGAACGGCTCGTCGAGGTCGATTGCTGGTACGGCAACGCGCCGGTCCACCACGTCGATCACGATCTCCACGGACGGATCGTCCTCGACGGCGCGCATGATGCGTGTCACCACGTCCTCGGGGAGCTCGACGGGCAGGAGGCCGATCTTGAAGCAGTTGTTGCGGAAGATGTCGGCGAAGCGGGACGAGATGACCGCTCGAAAGCCGTAGTCCTCGAGGGCCCATACGGCGTGCTCGCGTGACGAACCGGTGCCGAAGTTCGGGCCTGCCACGAGGATCTGCGCGTCGCGGTACCGGTCCTGGTTGAGCACGAAGTCCGAGCGCTCCCGCCATTCCGAGAACAGCCCCTCGCCGAAGCCGGTGCGCTCGACGCGCTTGAGCCAGTCGCTCGGGATGATCTGGTCGGTGTCGACGTCGCTGCGGGGGAGCGGCGCGGCCCGGGCGATGATCTCGCGAACAGCTTGCATCAGCCGAGATCCTCCGGTGTCGTGAAATGACCCGCGATCGCGGTGGCGGCGGCCACCGCCGGGGATACGAGGTGCGTGCGTCCGCCCTTCCCCTGGCGTCCCTCGAAGTTGCGGTTCGACGTCGACGCGCACCGTTCGCCCGGCGACAGCTTGTCGGGGTTCATCGCCAGGCACATGGAGCAACCGGCCTCGTCGCGCCAGTCGAAGCCGGCATCGATGAAGACGCGGTCGAGACCCTCGGATTCCGCCGCGGCCTTGACCGCCATCGACCCGGGCACCACGAGGGCGCGCAGGCCGTTTTGTACGCGGCGGCCTCGCACGACATCGGCCGCGGCGCGTAGATCCTCTACGCGTGAGTTCGTGCACGATCCGATGAACACCGTGTCGACCTCGACGTCGCGTAGCGGCGTGTCCGCCTTCAGTCCCATGTATTGGAGCGCTCGGCGCGCCGACTCGCGCTCGGACGGGTCGGCGAAGGAGTCGGGGTCCGGCACGACGTCGTCGATGGTCGCGGTCTGGCTCGGGTTGGTGCCCCAGCTGACCGACGGCCGGATCTCGGCCGCGTCGAGCACGACCTCCTTGTCGAAGGTGGCGTCGGCATCGGTCGGCAGCCTGCGCCAGTCGTCGAGGGCGCGCTCCCAGTCCTTGCCCGCAGGAGCGAACGGGCGCCCCTCCAGGTAGGCGAACGTCGTGTCGTCGGGCGCGACCATGCCGGCGCGCGCGCCGGCCTCGATCGACATGTTGCAGATCGTCATCCGCCCTTCCATCGACAGCGAGCGGATCGCCGATCCCCGGTACTCGATGATCGATCCGATGCCACCGCCGGTGCCGATGCGGGCGATGATCGAGAGCGCGATGTCCTTCGCGGTCACGCCGGCCGGGAGCACACCCTCGACCGTGACCGCCATCGTGCCCGGCTTCACCTGCGGGAGCGTCTGCGTCGCGAGCACGTGCTCGACCTCGCTGGTGCCGATCCCGAC
>JALZAA010000047.1 GCA_030948625.1 Actinomycetota bacterium | reverse complement strand
GGGCGCTTCCGGCTCGGGCTGTCGCGGCTCGGGCTCACGGCGCGGGGGCGCTTCGGCGGCCGCCGCGGGCTCGGCGGGGGCGGGCGCGGCGCCGGCCGCATCCGAGATCACCGCGAGCCGAACGCCGACCTCCGCGGTCTCGCCCTCCTGGACCAGGATCTCGGTCAGGGTGCCGGCTGCGGGCGCCGGCACCTCGGAATCCACCTTGTCGGTCGACACTTCGAACAAGGGCTCGTCCGCCTCGACCCGATCGCCGACGTGCTTGAGCCAGCGCGTGATCGTCCCCTCGGTCACGGTTTCGCCCAACTGGGGCATCTGGATGTCCACCGAGTTCCTCCGTCGTCAGGCGTGCAGGCTTCGACCCGTGAGCGCGAGGGCCGACTCCCCGAACAGCTCGCTCAGCGTCGGATGGGGATGGATGAACGCGCCCACTTCCGCCGGGGTCGCCTCCCAGTTCACGGCGAGGTAGCCCTCCTGGAGGAGCTCGGTAGCCCACGGGCCGGCGATGTGCACGCCGAGGATCGGCCCATTGCGTTCGGCGACGATCTTCACCAGCCCGTCGGGCTCGCCGATGATCACCGCCCGCGAGTTGCCTCCGAACCGGTGCACCGACGTGACGACGTCATATCCGAGCTCGCGCGCGTCTTCTTCGGTGAGCCCGCTGAACCCGACCTCGGGATGGCAGTAGATGCCCCACGGAACCTTCCCGTAGTCGACGGGCGTCGCCGTCTCTCCGAGGATCGTCTTGATCGCGACGATCGCTTCCGCGAACCCGACGTGCGCGAGCTGCGGCGAGTCGACGACGTCACCGACGGCGTAGACACCGGGCACGGTCGTGCGCATCAGCGAATCGACGCGGATGAAGCCGCGATCGTCGACCTCGACCCCCGAGCCCTCGAGGTTGATCCCCTCGGACCGCGGCCGCCGCCCGATGCTCACGATGACCTTGTCCACCACGACCTGCTGCGAGCCTTCGGGAGTGTCGTAGCTGACGTTGAGCTCGCGCGCGCCGTCGATTCCGGTGACACGGACGTTCGTGTGCAGATGGACGCCCCGCTTGCGGAACGACCTGGCAATGACGTCGGCGGCCTCCTTGTCGACACCCGGAAGGATGCGCGGCAACGCCTCGACCAACGTCACCTCGCTCCCGACGTCGGACAGCAACGATGCGAACTCGCACCCGATGGCCCCCGCGCCGATGATCAGCACGCGCCCGGGCACCTCGTTCAGCGTGAGGACGTGATCGGAATGCAGGATGCGGTCGCCGTCGAACTCGAGCCCGGGAAGCGAACGCGGCACCGAGCCCGTCGCGAGAACGAGACCGCGGCCCTGGAGCTCCGAGCCGTCCGACACGCGGACGTGCCGAGCACTCGCGTCGACGATCGAGCCCGTCCCCGGTACGACGGTCACCTTGCGGTGCGACAGAAGACCTTCGAGGCCGCGCGTGAGACGGTCGACGACCTGTTGCTTCCGCGTCTGGCTCGTCGTGAGGTCGAGTGCGGGCTGGCCGGCGTCGACACCGAACTCCTTGGCGTTCGAGACCGTTCGCAGGACCTCCGCCGTCTGGAGTAGCTCCTTGGCCGGGATGCAGCCGCTGTGCAGGCACGTTCCGCCCACACGCTGCTCCTCGATCATGGCGATGTGCAGCCCCGCCGACGCGCCGTACAGCGCGGCCGCGTAGCCGCCCGGTCCGCCCCCGAGGACGACGACATCGAACTGCTCGGCCAGGATGGCCACCCCCTTCGTGCGGTCGTGGGACGTGGTCGGAGGTCATTCTTTCAGGGATCGGCTCCTCGAATGGCTCCAGAGCAACCGACGGCTCGGCAAAGGCCGCGATGCCGGACCCCTGATGGCCTCAGCGAGCGAGGAGGATCTGGATCGCAGAGGCGGCGAGGATCGCCAGGCCGGTGATCGCCGCCAGCAGGATCAGAGTCCGGGTACTCATGTTCATCGCATAATTCCCGTGCGATGGTCGCGCTGCCGGGACGTGAGCGCCCAACCAGCCTGCCTCGACCCCACGGGATACGCTTGCTTGTCGTCGATCCCGGGTTCCGGTCCCCGGCGGGTCGACCCGAGCCGGCACCAGGAACGTGATGTCACAGCGCGCACAGCGGTCGCTCGAAGCGGCCAAGAAGGCTGTCCCCGAGGGGACCTTCTCGGTGGGGCTCGGCCTCGCGGTCACGGCGTTCACCACCTACGGCTTCTTCGTGGTGTGCGCTCGCGCCCTGAGCTCGACCGACTACGCGGCTGTGATCGGCGGACTGTGGCCCCTGGTGTTCGTGGTCGCGCCGGGCTGCTTCCTGCCGCTCGAGCAGGAGATCGGGCGCGCCCTCGCCCATCGCCGCGCCCTCGGCATCGGCGGGGCGCCGGTCGTGCGCCGCGCCGCGATCGCCGCGGCATGGGGAACGGGCGGCCTCGTGCTCATCTCGTTGGCGTTCGGTGGCGTCCTCACCGACAGCCTGTTCAAGGGCAACGCCGGTCTCGTCCTGTGCTTCGCGATCGCGCTCATCACGTACGCCGTCCAGCACCTCACCCGGGGGACCCTGTCGGGCAACGGCCGCTTCGGACCGTACGGAGTCATCATCGGCGGCGAGGGCGTCATCCGCTTCTTGCCCTCGATCGTGCTGTGGGTCGCCGGGGTTCGCAACCCGGTGGCGTACGGCCTGTGCCTCGCCATCCCACCCATCCTCGCCAGCCTGCTCGCCGTCCGCGGCGAGCGCGGCCTGCTCAAGCCGGGTCCCGAGGCGCCGTGGTCGGAGCTGTCGACCAACCTCGCGTACCTCCTGACCGGATCGGTGCTCGCCCAGGCTCTCGGCTACGCGCCGACGCTCGTCGCGACGGTTCTCGCCACCCAGGCGCAGCACGACGCCGTCGCCGCGTTCGTGTCGGGATTCCTGCTCGCGCGCGTGCCGATCATCTTGTTCCAGGCCGTGCAAGCCGCGCTGCTTCCTAAGCTGGCGCGCCTCGCCGGCGCCGGTCAGCACGAGGATTTCAAGAACGGCCTGCGCAAGCTCGTGCTGATCGTGGTGGGTGTCGGTGTGATCGGCGTGCTCGGCGCGCTCACGCTCGGGCCGTGGGCCACGCAGCTGTTCTTCGACAAGACGATTGCCCGCTCCGACTTGGCCATGCTGGCGGCCGGCAGCGGCACGTTCATCCTGGCGTTGACGTTGGCGCAGGCGCTCATCGCGCTGATGGGCCACGCCAAGGCGACGTTCGCGTGGGGCATCGGGATCGCCGTCGGGGCGATCACACTCGTGGCCACGTCGGTGGCGGATGTCGAGCTGTTCCTGCGCGTCGAGCTCAGCTATCTGATCGCTGCGGCCGCGTGCGCGGCGGTCATGGGCATCCTCCTGACGCGGCAGGTCGGCGCCGGTGTGCCCGACGAGAGCGTCGAGAGGTTCGTGGAGGCGATTGAGCACGAGCCGCTCGAGATCTGACGTTCACTTGGGCCGTATGAGCGGGTCACTGCGGCTCGCCGTCGACGGCACGCCGCTGCTGGGACAGGCCACCGGTGTCGGCGAGGTCGCGTACGGACTGCTCGACACGCTGTCGGGTCGGCCCGGCATCGACCTCGTCGCGTACGCGCTGACGTTCCGGGGGCGCGACGACCTCTCGGAGCGACTCCCGGCGGGTGTGCGGCCCGCGGTCCGTCCCATTCCGGCCCGGCTCGTGCGGGCGCTGTGGCTGCACACGGATGTGCCGCACGTGGAGCGGTGGACGGGGCCCGTCGACGTGGTCCACGCGACGTTCATCGGGCCACCCGCCCGAAGCCCCGTCGTCGTGACCATCCACGACATCGGCTTCATCCGGTTCCCGGAGCTGTGCACCGCCGACACGCTCCAGTACGGACGGCTGGTCCGCCGCGCGGTCGATCGTGGCGCGGTGGTCCACGTCACGAGCGAGTTCGTGGGACAAGAGGTGCGCGACCACTTCGGCATCGACGAAGGGCGGCTCGCGCACATCCCGCTCGGGGTCAGACCGAGTTCGGGTGGCAATGCCGAGCGAGGGCGCGAAGTCGCGGGCGCAACGCGGTACGTGCTCGCGCTCGGCACCGTGGAGCCGCGGAAGAACCTGCCTGTCCTCGTGCACGCGTTCGACAAGGCGGCGTCGGTCGACCCCGCGCTGCGCCTCGTGGTCGCGGGCGCCGACGGGTGGGGCACGGATGACCTCAACGCAGCATGGGCGGCCGCCGAGCACGGCGACCGCGTCGTGCGCCTCGGCTATGTGAGCGACGCGCAACGGCGTGACCTCCTCGCCGGGGCGAGGGTGCTCGCCTACCCCTCTCGCTACGAGGGCTTCGGCCTCGTCCCGCTCGAGGCGATGGGCGCCGGCATCCCCGTTGTCGCGTCGCGCGCCGGGGCCCTCCCCGAGGTGCTGGGCGACGCCGCCGTCCTCGTCGATCCTGACGATGTCGGCGGGCTCGCGGCCGCGCTCGAGCAAGCGAGTGGCGACGACGCGCTCAGGGAAGCGCTGGTCCGGAAGGGTCGCGCCTGGGTCGCCCGCTACTCGTGGGCTCGCGCCGGCGACCGATTCTTCGACCTGTACAAGTCGCTCGCATGAGGGCCGCGGTCACGGGGAGCAGCGGGTTCGTCGCCGGCCACCTCGTTCCGTACCTGCGAAGCCTCGGAGACGAGGTGGTCACGCTCGACCGCAGCGGTGAGCCGCCCGTGGACGTCACGGACACGCACCGAGTGCGCGACGTGCTGCGCCGCGCGCGTCCCGACGCCATGTACCACCTCGCGGGACTGAGCCACGTCGGCGAGTCATGGGACGCCCCCGAGACCGTGTTCCGGGTCAACGCGGAAGGGACACTGAGCGTGCTCCGGGCGTGCGCCGACGCGGGGGTCGAGCGCGTGCTCGTGGCCGGCAGCGCGGACGAGTACGGCGTCGTCGACGTCGACGACCTGCCGATCACCGAGGAGGCGCCGATCCGACCGATCACGCCCTACGGCGCGAGCAAGGCCGCCGCGGATGTCCTCGCACTCCAGGCCTTCTTGGCGGACGGGCTGGGCACCTTGCGAGTCCGCGCCTTCAACCACACCGGGCCCGGTCAGATTTCTACGATGCTCGTTCCCGGGCTCGCGGCGCGCATCGCGACGGCGGAGCGCGAGGGCCAACACGTGATCAAGGTCGGGAACCTCGACGTCGTTCGTGATCTCACCGACGTGCGAGACGTCGTCCGCGCCTACCGCCTGCTGGTCGAACACGGCACGCCGGGCGAGGCATACAACGTGTGCTCCGGCCACGGCGTGACCGTGCGCGAGATCGCGACAGGACTGATGGCGCTGAGCTATTCACGTTTCACGTTGGTCGTGGACTCCGAGCTGCTGCGGACGGTCGACGTGCCGCGGCTGGTCGGGTCCCCCGCCAGGCTGTACGCCGCAACCGGATGGGAGCCGGAGATCGACCTCCGAGCGACGATGCGGGATGTCCTCAGCGAGGCGCGAACTCGGGACGCACGCAATCCAACGACCTAGACCAAGAGATGGCTACCGCTACCGTCTCCTGCTTGTGACCGACACCGTTCGCAGCCTGGCGAGGCGGCGTGCGTTCGACCGACGCCTCGCCGTAGATCTCGCGATCGGCACGTCCGTCGTCGCGGCTCTGGTGCTCCCGATTCTGCTCACCACGCGGGCGTTCTTCGGCGACTGGGGTAACCATCTCTACCTGGTCGATCAGCAAACGCGGTGGCTGCGTCATCACGGCCTGCCGACGTATTTCCTTCACAGCACGGACTCCGGCGTTTTCTATCCGCAGTACATGTTCTACGGCGGCAGCTTGTACACCGTCACGGGGTGGCTCGGCGTGCTGCTCGGCTCGTCGGTCGCGTACCGCCTGACCTTCGTCATGGGCTTCAGCGCCTCCTACTTCGGAACGCTCTGGGCGGCACGGCAGCTAGGCGTGCGCAGCTTGTTCGCGCACGCTCCAGCGATCGTTGCTGTGTCGGGCTCTTACTACCTGACGAAGGCCTACGACGACGGCGGCTGGCCCGAATTCGTGGCGGTGTCGATGATCCCACTGGTGGTCGCCGCCACTCTCTCGGTCGCGCGCTCGAAACGGGTTCCGCTCGTGTCTGCAAGCCTGCTCGTGGCGAGCACGTTCCTCCTTACCGGTTCGCACAACGTCACGCTCGTCTATGGACTTCTTTTTCTCGGCGTCCTCACGGCGACCTTCCTCGTCGTATACCGCCACTCGATCACCCGAACCTTGGTGAAGCGGTTGTCGATCGTCGGCGCCCTCATAGGGCTTTCGGCTGCGATGAACGCCTGGTTTCTCGTGCCGCTGATCCGCTATGGCGACTTGACCAGAGTCGGACGGATGAATGAGCAGCAGTTCGATGCGTTTGACCACGCAACGCGCAGCTTCGACTCGTGGCGGGTCGTATTCAATCCATTGCGGTCATATCCCGTGCTGCCCATCGCGAATGCGCACTCCTTCTACGTTCAAGCTCCCGTTTACGCCCTCATCTGGCTAACAGGCCTCGGGATCTTCATATGGCTCCGCGGCCGGCGTTCCACAAACGTCACGATGTACGCCGCCCTCGTTGCCATTCTCGGCGTCATCTTTACGCTCATCCTGTGGCAAGGCATCTGGGACGTCATGCCCAACGTGCTCAAAATCATTCAGTCCCGGTATCGGCTTCAGACATACGTCAACTTCAGCGTTGTCGGTCTGATCATTGTCGGGCTACTTGTGCTGGCTCGCGAGTCGCACGCGCGCGCGTGGCTCCTGGCCCTTGTGCTCGCCACGGCCATATCCGGGGGGTTCGCGATGTGGCAGGTGTGGAGCCAGAAGACCTACCTCCCGGTCAGCGACCTCACGAAGACCGGCGATCGCCTGCCCCCCATCGAGTACGCGGGTTGCCCCGCTCCTTGTCCGTCCGCTGAGACCGACTACCGGAGTCCCGGCACGATCGGCGGTGCCCTTGATGTGATCCACATCGACGTCCGGAGGGCGAGGACGGGCGAAACGCTCGTTCGCGTTCCGAGCGGTGGTCCGTACCGGACGAACATCGCCTGGTCTCCGGTCATCGAGCTGACGGGAGCCGCTCGGATCATCGGGGCCACGCCGGAGGGCTGGGCGGTGATCGCGCAGACCCCGCGCTCTGAGGGCTCGCCCTCCATGGTGCAGGCTCGGATCCGTCCGAACGCGACCGGGCCGGTGATCCTCGGGCGCGTGGTGTCGGCCATCGCCGTGATAACGCTTCTGATCTGGCTGCTGCTGGTCGTGGTGCTTCGAGCGCGGCGGAAGAGAGAAGAGACTCGACAACTAGCATCGCCATCGTGCTGACAGAGCGGATTCGCGCGGGGCTGCGACGTGTCGTTCACCCTGCTCGTGCGCGAACAAGCCCCGACGGGAGCATCCCGACACAAGCTCCCGCGGCGCTCCCGTCGGTGGACGACGACATGAGTTGGTTCACATCGCACTACGAGGAGGCCGCCCAGGCGGTCATCGACTTCCTCGGCGACGTGCACATCTCATTGACCGGCCAAGACGTGGCCGACATCGGCTGTGGCGACGGAATCCTCGATCTCGGGATTGCGCGGAAGGCCCAACCCCGGCGCCTCGTCGGCTACGACATCGACCTCACCGACGAAAACCACCTGAAGGATGCAGCCGCTCGGGCAGGCGTTTCGCCCGAGCTTCCCCCGTTCCTCGACTTCGCGCGCTCCGAGCCGCTCTCCATCCTGGCCGACGACGAGTCGTTCGACGTCCTGATCACCTGGTCGGCGTTCGAGCACATCGCCGACCCCGCCGCCGTGGCGCGCGAGATGCGCCGCATCATCCGACCCACCGGGGTGCTGTTCCTCCAGTTGTGGCCCTTCTACCACTCCGAGCACGGATCGCACCTCTGGGACTGGTTCCCCGGAGAGAACTTCGTCCAGCTCCGGCGATCGCCCGACGAGATCGAAGCGGTGCTCCGCGCCAACCCACGCGGTCCGATCCCCGACTGGAACGAGATCATGCTGGGCGAGTTCCGTTCGCTGAACCGCATCACACTCGACGAGTTGCAGCGGGCGCTCCTCGCCGGCGGTTTCGTCGTTCGTCTGGTTGAGATCGACAACCCGGTCGTCAACCTCCCGGCGGAGGTCGCTCGGTACCGTCTCGCCGACCTGGGGATCGCTGGGATCAAGCTGCTCGCGCTGCCCCGGTGAGCGAATCAGCGAGAGTCTTCGGGATGCTCGGAGGCGCGGCCCTCGACCGACTTCCAGATCGCCGCAATCTCTGCGCGAACGTCCCGCTCGAGCCGGTTGAGACGCTCGCCTTGTTCTTTCACTGCCCGGATCAACGGATCGAGACGCGGGTTGGTCTTCTCACGGAGCGCTTCGACCAACGCTTCGTCGACACGGCGCTGATGCTGCTCGCCGTACAGCGTCAGTCGACGGATGGCGCGGCGAGCGAAGCGACCAGCGGCCCCGAGACGCGCGGGAGCATCGGCGCTCGGCCCGCGGGCGATGAGCTCCTCCGCGCGCGACAGATGTGTAGAGGTCGAGGGGCTGGGAGCCGGCGAGCTCCCGCCGTCTCGCGCTCCGGACGCAGTCGGCGGGATCGGCGCGGTGCGATCTGCGTCTGTGACGCGTTCGAGCACGATGATGTCCTGGAAATCGAGATCGGCGCGCGGGAGGTACGCCCGAACGTTGAAGTACTGCGCCCAATGGCTGAACACGTACCAGGGGGCGTGAAAGCTGCTGTGATAGAACTCGGGAAACGGCCCGCCGATGTGGGCATCGTCGGCGACGAACAGGATGCCGTCGCGCTCGAGCCGCTCCCGCCACGGCCTTGGATCCGCCCCCGCGTTGCGTTCGGCGTCCTCCGTGACCGAGAACGCGTACTCCCCGTGCACGCTCAACAACACGATCCCGCCCGGGCGCGTCACGCGCCGAAGCTCCGCCAGCCAGAAGTCCTGGAAACGCTCGTCGAGATGCGTCAGGACGCTGTGGTTGAAGACGAGGTCGAAATGACCATCGGGGAACTCGAGCGGCGGCTGCGGCTGGCAAACGGAAAACGTCGCGAACGGCAGGTTCTGATCGCACCATGTGATCGCCTGCTCGTCGATATCCACGCCGTAGAGGCTCGTCTTGGCCGCGAGATCGTCGAACCATCGGATGATGCGACCGCAGCCGCAACCCCAGTCCAGGATCGATCCGAATTCGCCCAGGGACCGGCCCACGGCCGCAAGCACCTGGTCGATCTGGCGCGCCGATCGCTCTCCGATCTCCAGGAATCGCGCGCCGTCACCGTCGCCCGCGACCCGGTGCATGAGCTCTTCGCTCGGCAAGGGGTATCGACCGGTGTCGAGGGTCATCGATTAGTCTCCGTGACGCTTCCCGCAGTTGCCGCGCCGGCAATTGCTGCGGTCGATGAGGTTAGCGGCGCCGACGAACAACGCGAGAACGACGGGCATGCGGGAATGTGACGCGCTGCTGGCGGCAGGACGCAAGGGCCGTGAACGTCTGTCTGCGTGGGTCACCGAGCACTACCACGAGGCCGCGCAGTCGATCATCGACACGCTTGCGGGCGCCGGCCATTCACTCACCGGGAAGCGCGCGGCCGATGTCGGGTGCGGCGACGGTCTCGTCGACCTCGGCCTCGTGGAGAAGGCGCGGCCCAGTGAGCTCGTGGGTTACGACATCGAGGAAACCGACGAAGGGAAGCTCCTGGATATGGCGGGACGCGCGGGTGTCGGCCGACGCTTGCCGCGGGGGCTTCGCTTCGAGGGATCGACCGATACGACCATTCCCGCCGACGACGCGAGCTTCGACTACGTCGTGTCGTGGTCGGTGTTCGAGCACGCGGCCGACCCGATCACGCTCGCCTTGGAGATGCGCCGCATCCTGCGCCCCGCCGGTGTGGCGTTCGTGCAGCTCTATCCGTTCTACATGTCGCAGCACGGTTCGCATCTGTGGGATTGGTTCCCGGAAGGCTTCGAGCAATTCCAGCGAACAGACGGCGAGATCGAGCAGGTCTTGCGCAAGGATCCTGGTCCGCTCGGTCCGGAGTGGGCCGAGGAGCAACTCCACATCTACCGCACGCTCAACCGCATCACGATCGACGATCTGCAGAGGGCTCTCGTGCGTGGCGGCCTTCGCGTCACCCGCCTCGAGCTCGACACGAACCGGTTCCACGTCCCGCTGGAGCTGGCCCACCTCCCGCTGTCGGATCTCGCCATCGGCGGCGTGAAGCTGCTCGCAGAGCCGCGTTAGCCCTCAGACTCGCTGCGGATACGTGCGAAGGTCGACGACGTCGATCGAGCGCGCACGCGCCGCTTCGAGCAGCTCGCGGGTCCGCGCTCCGTGGTCCTGCACGACGACGCGGCTCGGGAGGCGGCCGGTGAGGTCCTCGAGCGTGCTGAGGATCGAACGGCCCGGCTTCGTCGTGGCCGTGAATCCGAGGTGGGTACCCGTGAGCTCGTGCGACGGTCCTTCGGGGTCGATCACGAAGGTCACCTCGCCGGAGTCGCCCCGCGCAAACCATGAGGCCTCCACGATGTAGCCACGCTCTCGCGCGGCTTGGGCGACGAGCCTCCAGCTCCCGGCGTTGACCAGGCGCTCGGGCATCCCGGAGTCGGCGTACTCCTTCACCTTCGAGCGGAAGTCGGAGTAGCGGTGGTCGATCAGCCGCTCGTTCGCGGGCACCGACCGATGTATGTCGAGCGCGATTCCCGCCTCGATCGTCGACGCGTTGCCCATGTGGTACACGAACGCAGACGGCGCCATCGTGATTCGATACCCGAGCGCCTTGCTTCGCTGGCTCCAGTCGATTTCCTCGCAGTATCCCCGACCGAACGCGGGGTCCATCAAACCGACTTCACGGACGACACGCACAGGAAGCAAGACACAGAATCCGACTGCTGAGGGGATGTCGATCGCCCGCTCACCGAACTCGTCGGCGAGGGTCGCCGAGACCCAGTCGATGGCTTCCGGGTTCGCCAGAAAACGGTCCGCGTCGGCGTTCGGTAGCGAAAACATCGACGCGTTGTTCGACCAGGAGGTGACTGAGCCGACGTCGTCGCTACTGCGCGCCACGCTCACCATGGCGGACGCGAGGTTGCGAGGCAGGACCGTGTCCGAGTTGAGGAGCACGACGTAGTCGTACTCGGCTGCGATGGCATATCGCATCGCCAGATTCATGTTGCGCGGGATCCCGAGGTTCCGTGGTGACCGGTAGTACTGGACGCCTAGTGCCGCGCATCGTGACGCGAGCTCGGCGCTCCATTCCTCGTCGCGGCTGCAATCATCGAGGACGATCGCGTCGACATCGCAGTCGGCGTTCTCGACGCGTGCCGCGGATTCGACGCAGCGGTGTACGAACGAATCGCCGCCGTACACGAGCACGGCGAGCAGGACACGAGGCTGCACGGTCAGCGACGAAGGAAGTCGCGCACCGTGCGCAAGGAAATCAGCACCTTGAAGGCACGCGAGGACTTGATCATCTCGTTCTCATAGCGAATCGCCTCGAGCTCATCAGTGGCGATCCGAAGCTTCGCCTTGAGCTCGATGAGCTCGTCCGACGCCTCGAGTAGGCGCTGTGTGAGATCGATCACCCGGGCATTGGCGCGCTCGAAGTCGAGAAGCGCCTGCTCCAACGAGAGGCTGTCGATCTGGCCGTCGAGACTGGTATCGCTGCTCGCGGCGATTCGCCGAGCGGTGGACTCCATACGATGCTCCGTAGCTCAGGGCTCCTGTCGGGACGGCATAGCCAGGATCGTGCGGTACATCGCGACGAGGTCCTCAGCCGTTCGTGACCAAGCGTACTTTTCCGCGCTCTCCAGCGCCGCCTCCACCTGCGCTCTCGCGAGGTCGCGGTCGTCGGCCAAAGCCTCCACCGCGTCGGCGAACGCGACCGCGTCCCAGCGATCGACGAGCACCGGGGGAGTCCACAGCTCGAGCAGGGGGCCGAAGGCGACGTGCACGGTGGGGGTCCCGAAGCGAGCTGCCTCGAACGGCACGAGCCCGAAGCCCTCGGCGGACGTCGGATAGACGACGGCGGTGGCATGACGAAGGAGCCAATTGCGCTCCTCGGCCGTCACGTCCGGGAGCACCGCCACGGGCGAACCCGACTCGAGCGCCATCGTCTCCTCCACCCGGGACGTGCCGTAAGGGATCGACGGGCCGGCAAGCACGAGCGTGTAGTCCCGGCCCCGATCGATGAGCTCCTTCAGGGCAGCGATTGCGAGGTCGCGGTTCTTGTGGGTGTAGTTGGTGCCCATGCACAGGAGGAACTCTCCCGTGATCGCGGGGTGCCCGCGGAGCGCCGCCGGAGGTCGGCCCGGTTCGTTGCCGGTCAGGTGCTCCGTCCCGTACGGGATCACGAAGACGCGATCGGATTCGAGAGGAAGGTCCTCGAGCTCGGCCATGGCTTTCACGTCGTGTGAGATGGTCGTGACCGCGTCGACAGCACGAATTGAGCGCGTGAGCACGTCGCGGCGGAGAAGCCACGCATCCTCGCTTTCGTGATAGGAGCCGATCTGGTACGCGATGAGGTCGAGTAGCGACACCACCACGCGATCGGCAGCCCTTCGCAAAGTGGCCGGATCGAAGTCGAGGTCGGGCTGGAGCGGTCGGTGAGCGACATCGAACCGACCGAGCCGTGTGAGATGTTCCCCGTCCATGGGTTCCGCGCGGACCTTCTCGCCACCCAACACGCGGCGTGCGTAATGGGGAACGGGTCCCGGGATGGTGACGAGCACCTCGGCGACATCGTCGCGGGCGGCCAGCGCGTCGGCGATGGCAAGCGTAGCCACCTGGGCTCCTGTTTCCACTGGCCCGAGAAACGGCGCATCAATGAGCACGCGGAGGCCCAGCACCTTGCTTCGCGCGGACGCGAACGCGTGCGCGAGCGGACCCTCGGTCGCCGTCGTCTCACGGTCGAACAATGCGACGGCGGCCGGGTGGCGCTGCCTGAGCCACTCTCGATCAGCCTCCGGCATCAACGCGAACCACTCGTCGAGATCGACCGTCGGCGGCGCGAGGTCAATGGGCTGGCTGTAGAAGCTCCCGGGGTCCAGCAAGTCGAGGAAGCCGCGGCGCCGGGCCCTGAACGCGAAGTCGGCCATGGCCGTGCTGAACCGTCGCGACGGAGCATCCTCGAGCGGCCCGCAGGCGCCCAGCGCGGCCGCGGAGACGAGGACGGCCGCACCGGCGGGCATCGGCATGGCCGCCGGACGGGGGTCGGGCGCGAGGTCTCGCAGGCGGCTGGTGATCGAGCGCTCGTCGTGCCCGCTCGGGAGCTGCCCGGCCGGCCGGTTTCGCTCGGGAAAGCTGAGGTAGCCGCCGGCGTTCGAGAACGCCGACACCGTGGCGATCCGCAGATCGGCGCTCACCCAATCTTGCGCGCGTTCCAGCATGCCGGGGGGCAGGATGATCGGGGCCGACACCGCGAAGACGTCTTCGCCGCCAAATCGGAGACTGTTCACGAGCTCGGCGGCGGTCGCAGCCTCGACTGTCTTGTCCGCGACGTCGCTCAGCGCGTCGAGGACGGCGGGATCGGGCGAGCCGACGACGATCGGGCAATCGGCTGCCTCGCGCAGCGAGTGCAGCGTCGGACGAAAGCGGCTCGCGTCGTCGGGCACGAAGACCGCGGCGACACAGGATCCGGTACGCACCGTTGCGAACACTACCCGGCAGTCCGATTGTCGGACGCTCTCGACGCCTCGGATAGCCTCGGTTTCGTGGTCACCCCGGCATTCAAGGAGTGGGCTGTCATCGTCCGGGCACTGCTCGAGGGTGAGCAGATTCTCGACGTCCGCAAGGGCGGGCTCCGAGAGGACGGGCGGCACTTCGGTGTGCAGTCGCCGCGGGTGTGGCTCTACCCCACGACCGAGCACCAGCGTCCCGAGCTGCTCAAGCCGGCATACCGGCACACCATCGACCTGTCGCCCGGCTCCCCCGTCGGCGAGCCCATCACGATTCCGGGATGGGCCGACATCGTCGGCGTGGCGACGCTGACCGACCCGGATCAGCTGGCTCGTCTGGACTCGAAGCTCATCTGGACGCTCGACTACGCCGAGTCGCGTCTCAACTGGAAGAAGCGCGACCCCCTCTGGATCCTGGTGCTGCGCGTCTACCGCCTGCGGGATCCGGTCACCGTGCCCTGGAACGAGGACTACGGCGGCTGCACGTCATGGGTGGACCTTGTCGGGCTTCCCGACGACCCGGCCGCGCTTCCGAGCGAACCGGTCCTGTCAGACACCGCGTTCAAGGCTCGGCACAAAGGTGTCGTCGCCGAGCTCCCGGGTGACCTGACGGCGCCGGTGCCCGCGGGCTGACTGGCACCCGCACAGCCCGACCATCGGCCGGCCGCTACGCGCCGGCCGGCTCCTCGGCCTCCAGGTGCTCACGGATCGACGCGTGCGGCCGGTAGCCGCGGTTGCGCGCCTCGGCTAGCGAGTCGGGCGCGAAAGCGGCGAACTGCTCGGAGGCGATCAGCTCGTCGATGACGTCGCCCAGCCCGGCGTGGTCGACGAGGTCGAGGTCGTACACGATTTGTGTGCGCTTGTCGCCCAGGTACCGGAAGCTCTCGAACTTGGAGGGGCGGCTCAATGGACTCTCCTCTTCCGCGGGGCACGACAGTACGCCCGTCCAAACGCGGTGAGGGGGCGCCCGAGGCGCCCCCTCACACACGTACGGCTGAACGTCTTCGCCACCCAGAACGCTACGGGCGGGACAACTCCCCGTCCGGATGGCGACGGTGCGGCGGTTTGGACTCCGCCAGGCGATCCAGCCTGACGCGCCCGCGGAGCGGGCGCGTTGACGACCTAACGGCCGCGCACCTCCAGAGTCCCGCGTTGATCATGCATCAGCTGGACCACCTCCTTTCCCTGGTACCGCCACTTGTACCACGAACGGAGCGGCGGCGTGTGACACGAGCGGCGCTACGGGGAGTTGCCGTCGTCGTCGACCGGCGGGCCGATCGCGCCGATGGAGCGCAGGTAGCTGATCTGGGTCTCGAGCACGCCGTATACCTGCTCCGGCAGGTACGCCTCACCCGTGCTCGCAGCCCGCTCCACGATGTACGCCACCGCTTCGGCGCCGCCGACCACAACCGGCCCCGACGTCTTCTGGCTCGACCCGTTCCCTGACACGCCCTTGCTCTCGAAGTACTCGAGCTGGAACTCGAGGATGCGGCGGACGTCGTCGGACGTGAGCGTGGCGGCGACCTCGTCGGGCACGTGCGCCACGACCCAGTCATGGGCCTCGTCGAGGTCGAAGAGCGCCGGCGGCGGCTCCTTGGCGATGCGCCCCGCCTCGCGGATCACGAGGGCGGCTGCGATGGCGACGACCAGACCGATCACGAGAATGCCGGCGATCAACGCCATGGGCTCGGCACCTTATGCGAACTCTCGGTTCTCGAGGTGTGGCTCGCGCCGAGATGACCTAGTCGGCACGAGCAGCCAGCCGGCCCACGCCACGGTGGCGGCAACCGCTCCGAGCAGGAGAAGTACGCCGGCGGATACCAGTTATTGGTGACGACGCTCGCGTCCCGCTGCGGGCCACTGAAGTCGAGGCAGGCGGCGGACCGCTCGGGGTGCTTGAGGTAACAGCTCCAAATTGGGCCGGTCGTAGAGCTCAGGAACCGTGACCGAATGGTACGGGTGACCGTGCTTCCCCCCTCCCACCCTCCGGAGCCCACCCTGGCGAAGAACTGGTCTCGCTGCGAGGACGTGAGTGGCCGCCGGACGAGCTCACCACGAGCTACGGCCGCGGCGCGAATCACATGCGTCTCTTCGTCGGGCGACGCCGTCGGCGGGGTGCCCAACGCCCAGAGCGCGCCGAGCGCGGCGACAATCGAGAACGAGACCCACCACGCGCGGCGCTCACGCGTCCGCAGGTTGCGTACTAGCGATGCGACGCGACCCCGGCCGGCCACGAGAGAGGCGCGTCGCTAAATCCCAATCCGCTGTGCCAGCAACTCGCGGTGGTACGTGGCGTCCCCGAGCAGGATCTCGGAGCTCTTCGCCCGCTTGAAGTAGAGGTGCGCGTCGTGCTCCCACGTGAACCCGATGCCGCCGTGGATCTGGATGTTCTCCGCTGCGGCGTGGAAGTAGGCGTCGGAGCAGTAGGCCTTGGCCAGGCTCGCGACCACCGGCAGCTCCTCGTTGTCCTCGGCGGCGGCCCACGCCGCGTAGTACGCGGCCGACTTGCCCGACTCGACCTCGAGCAGCATGTCGGCGCACTTGTGCTTGATCGCCTGGAACGAGCCGATGGGCCGACCGAACTGGACGCGCACCTTGGCGTAGTCGACCGACATCTCGAGCACCTTCTGCGCGCCGCCGACCATCTCGTTGGACAGGCAGACCGCCGCCTGGTCGAGCGTCTTCGAGAGCGCCGCCCAGCCCTTGCCCGGGTCGCCGAGCGGACGCGCCTGCACCCCGGAGAAGTCGAGCCGGGCCTGCTTGCGCGTCTGGTCCATGGTCGTGAGCGGCGTGCGGGTCAGACCGGACGCATCGCCGTCGACGACGAAGAACGAGATGCCGTCCTCGCCGTTCGTGCCGGCGAGACGCGCCGCGACGACGATCGTGTTCGCAGTGTGACCGTCGATGACGAACATCTTCGTGCCGTCGAGCGTGTACGAGTCACCCGAGCCCTGCGCCTCCATCGTGATGCCGGAGGCGTCCCACCGACCGTTCGGCTCGGTGAACGCGAGCGCGGCGATCGTCTCACCCGACGCGATGCCCGGCAGCAGCTCGGCCTGCTGGGCGTCGGTGCCGGCGTTCATGATGGCGTTCGCCGCCAGCGCGACGGTCGAGAAGTACGGCGCGCACAGGAGCACGCGGCCCATCTCCTCGAACACGATCCCGAGCTCGACGAACGTGAAGCCTTGCCCGCCGTGGGCCTCGGGCAGGTGCAGGCTCTGGAGCCCGAGCTCCTGCGCCATCTGCTTCCACACCGCCTCGTCGTAGCCCTCGGTCGTCTCCATGAGGCGCCGGACTTCCGACGACGGCGACTTCGTCTCCATGAAGCGCCGGACGGCGTCGCGGAGCTGCTCCTGCTCCTCCGAGAACGCGAAGTTCATGACCTTCCCCTCAAGCTCGTGGCTCGCGCGGGAGCCCGAGCACCCGCTCGCCGATGATGTTGCGCTGGATCTCGCTCGAGCCCGCGTAGATCGTCTCCGACCGGCTCACCATGAACGTGCGGTGCAGCTCGTCGAGCGTGTACTCGCCCCCCGGCTCCCCCCCGACGACGAGACCGTCGGTACCCAGCACGTCCATCGCGATCTCGCCGAGATGGCGGTGCCAGGAGCTCCAGTAGAGCTTGCCGATGCTCGACTCGGGACCGAGGACGCCCGTCTTCACGAGCTTGGTGAGCATCCGCAGGCCGTTGTACTTCATGATCTGGACGCCGACGTACGCGTCGGCGAGCTTCTGGCGGATGGTGGGATCCGCGGTCGCGCCGTTCTTGTGCGCCACCTCGATCAGATCCGACACCTCGCGCTGGAAGGCGATCTGCTGTGCGAGGAACGCGGTGCCGCGCTCGAAGCCGAGCGTGGCCATGGCGACCTTCCAACCGTCGTTCACCTCGCCGACGACGTTGTCCTTGTCGGTGCGTGCATCGTCGAAGAAGACCTCGTTGAACTCGGCCGTGCCGGTCATCTGCTTCAGCGGGCGGACCGACACCCCGGGTTGGTCCATGGGAACCAACAGATACGACAGGCCCTTGTGGGCAGGCGCGTCGGGATCCGTGCGCACCACCGCGAAGCACCACTGCGCGCGGTGCGCCAGGGTCGTCCACACCTTCTGGCCGTTGACCACCCATTGGTCGCCGTCGAGCACGGCGCGCGTCTGCACGTTCGACAGGTCGGACCCGGCGTTCGGCTCCGAGTACCCCTGGCACCAGAGCTCGTCGGCGGCCTGGATCTTGGGCAGGAACCGACGCTTCTGCTCTTCGGTGCCGTACGCGAGCAGCGTCGGCGCGAACAGCCCTTCGCCGAAGAAGCTCACGCGCGTGGGCGCGTCGGCCTTGGCGTACTCCTCGTTGAAGATGATCTGCTCGGCGATGCTCGCGTCGCGGCCGCCGTACTCCTCCGGCCAGTTGAGCCCGACCCACCGGTCGCGCCCGAGCGCTCGCTCCCACTCGACGCGCAGCTCCCACGCCGTCTCGTCGGAGGGGCCGCCGCCCCCGCGGAGCTCGGCGAAGTCGCCCACGAGGTGGTCGGCGAGCCACGTGCGCACTTCGTCGCGGAACGCCGCCTCCGCGGGCGTGTCCAAAAAGTCCATTCAGCTACATGGCTCCGTCGCCAAGCTCCTCCGCACGTCCGGACGGTACTGGACCGATCGGTCAAGTTGCCACCGGCCGGTACCCTGACTCGTATGCCGCGCCTTCCCCACTACGAGGACGCCGGCGTGCGGATCGAGAAGCTCGTCGTCGGACCGTTCGAGAACAACGTGTTCGTGCTTCGGTGCAAGTCGAGCGGCGAGGCGGCGATCGTCGACGCCGCCAACGAGCACGAGCTGCTGCTCGACGTCAGCCGGGCGACCCGCGTGAGCCGTGTGCTCACGACCCACGGGCACTGGGACCACATCCAGGCAGTCGAGGCGGTGCGGGAGGCGGGCATCGACGTCGGCATTGCGCCCGAGGACGCGTCGATGCTCCCGTCGTACGACTTCACGATCCCCGATGACGACGTCATCTCGGTCGGCGACCTGCGGCTGCGGACGATCCACACCCCCGGCCACACGCAGGGGTCGACGTGCTTTCTGCTCGAGGGCCGGCCGGTGCTGTTCAGTGGCGACACCTTGTTCCCGGGCGGCCCGGGGAACACCGGCCTCCCGGGCGGGGACTTCGATCAAATCATCGAGTCGATCGACCGCCGCCTCTTCGCGCTGCCCGGCGATCTCCTCGTCCTCCCCGGCCACGGTCTCGACACCACGCTCGACAGCGAGCGGCCGCACCTCCAGGAGTGGATCGACCGGGGATGGTGACCAGGAATACGCCGGCGTTGTTACAGGTGAACAACCCAGGAAGGGTGATCCGATGACCGACACGAAGACCGAGCAGGCCACGTTCGCGGCAGGTTGCTTCTGGGGCGTCGAGGCCGAGTTCCGGCAGATTCCCGGCGTGATCGCCACCACAGTCGGCTACACGGGCGGCCGCGGCGAGCGCCCGACGTACGAGCAGGTGTGCAGCCACACGACCGGCCACGCCGAGGCCGTGCTCGTGGAGTTCGACCCGGCCCAGGTCTCGTACGAGGAGCTGCTCGACGCGTTCTGGGGTCTGCACGACCCGACGCAGCTCAACCGTCAGGGCCCCGACGTGGGCGACCAGTACCGCTCCGCGATCTACTTCCACTCACCCGAGCAGGAAGCGGCGGCCAAGGCGTCGAGAGAAGCGGCGCAAGAGCGCTTCTCGAAGCCGATCGTCACCGAGATCACCGAGGCGCCCGAGTTCTGGCCCGCGGAGGACTATCACCAGCGGTACCTCGAGAAGCGCGGCATGGCGAGCTGCGCGATCACCGTCAACAACTGACCTCGGCACGACCGAGACGCGCACCGGCCCCGCTCGTAGCGGGGCCGGGAACGCGTGGACGTGATGCAGCTCAGTTGAGCTTGTTGTCCTTCAGGAACTGCTTTGCTACGTCGGCCGGGTCCTTCTTCTGGTTCTGCACCCCGAGCGTCATCGTGCGGTACTGCTTCGTGGTGATCTTGGCCGACACCTTGTCGATGGCCGCGCCGAGCTCGGGCGTGTACTTGTCCTGACGCACGAGGACGAGCGGGTTGTCGGCACCCTGGAGGCCCTGGTCGTCCTTCAACAGGACGGCATCCTTCGGGATGACACTGCTGCCCGTGAACAGGACCGCAACTTGGATGTTGCCGTCCTCGAGCGCCTTGACCGTCACCGGGCCGCCGGTGTCGAGCTTCTTGACCTCCTTGAACTGCAGGCCGTACTTCTGCTGCTCCGTGTCGCCCAGGCACAGCGGGCGCTGCTCGCATTCGGGCGGAGCACCGAACGTCAGCTTGTTCGCGACCCGCTTGAGGTCTGACACCGTCTTGAGCTTGTACTTGGTGGCGGTCTTCTTCTGCACGTAGAAGCCGTTGACGTCGACGGCGGGCGCGGGCTTCGTGGCGACGATGCCCCGGCTCTGGAGCAGCGAGTCCAGCTCGGCCTTGACCTGGGTGACGTCGGAGCCGCCGTTGCCGCCGAGGAACTGCACCACCGTGTTGAGGTAATCGGGGTAGAGATCGAGGTCACCGCTCTCGAGCGCCGCGAACACGACCTCCGTCGAGCCCAGGTTCTCCTTGTAGGACATGCTGTAGCCGTTCTTCTGGAGCGCCTGGCCGTAGACCTGACCCAGGACCTGGGCACCGGGCAGGTTCTTCGAGCCCATCGTGAGCGCGCCCTTGTTGCCTCCCTGGGCCGTCGAGTCGGCGCCACTCATGCCTGCGGTCGCCACGACGAGCGTCAGCCCGAGGAGCATCGCCCCCAGGGTCCGGCCCGGGAAGCGCATCCGAACTTTGATCATGCCGTCGTTCCTTTCTCTTTGGCACCCTTCGCGAAGACACGAACACTCAGCCGGGAGGAGTCTGCCCGATCGGCGCAGGCGCAGTGGCGACAGCCTGGACGTTGGCCTCCTTGAGGTCGCGGGCGATGCGCTCACGCCCGACGCGGAGGCCCGGTGACACGGCAACGTGCTGCACGCCGGCGAGAACGAGCTCGAAGACGATGGCGAGCACCGCGACGAGCAGCGCGCCCGCGAACACCTGCACGTAGTCCTGGGTCGCGAGGCCGTCGATGATGAAGCGGCCCAGCCCGCCCCAGCCGATGTAGGCGGCGAGGGCAGCGGTCGCGACGACCGCCACCGCGGCGGTGCGGACGCCCGCCATGACCAACGGCATCGCGATCGGCAGCTCGACGCGCGCGAGCTGCTGGCGTCCGGACATGCCCATGCCGCTCGCCACTTCACGCACGTCGGTGTCGACATCGGCGATGCCGACGAAGGCGTTGGTCAGCATCGGCGGCACGGCGAGGGCTACGAGCGCGATGAGCGTGGGCAGCGACCCCGTGAACGCGAGGAGGCCGGGCGGGTCGCCGATGCCGAAGACCTGGACCAGGAGGATGAGCAAGGCGAACGTCGGCAAAGCGCGGCCGACGTTGGAGACGTTGATGGCGAGGAGCCCGCCGCGGCGAAGATGCCCGAGAACGATGCCGATCGGCAACGCGATCAGCGCCGCGATCACGATCGAGACCAACGAGATCTGCACGTGCTCGGCGAGGCGATGGATCACGCCGTCGTTGCCGGTCCAGTGGGACCCGTCGCGGAACCAGTCGACCACCTCGCCGAGGAAGCTCACGGGTTCCCCCGCTTCACCTTGGCCCGCGCCCACGGCGACAGCAGCCGCTGCGTTCCCACCAGGATCAGGTCCGCCGCGACCGCCAGCGCGACCGAGAGGACGATCCCCACCGTCAGCGGGGTGCGGAAGTCACGCTGGAAGCCGTCGATCATGAACTGGCCGAGGCCGCCCTGCCCGATCAGCGCGGTCACCGTGATCAGCCCGATGGTCGTGACGGTCGCGATCCGGATGCCGGCCACGATCGCCGGGAGCGCGAGCGGCAGCTCGACCG
Organism: Actinomycetota bacterium; assembly: GCA_030948625.1. Classification (GTDB taxonomy): domain Bacteria; phylum Actinomycetota; class Acidimicrobiia; order IMCC26256; family JACDBD01; genus JALZAA01. Next base: position 1,019 of record JALZAA010000047.1, on the reverse strand, counting down.
AGAACAGCTGGCGCAGCGGGCGGTACCCCATGCCCTGGGCCGCCTCCTTCACTTCGGCTGGTACGGCGCGCAGCCCGGCGACGATGTTGCGGATCAAGATGAGCAGCGTGTACGTGACCAGAGGAATGAGCGCGGTCGTGCGTGACAGGCCGGTCCATGGGATCAGGATCACGAACAGCGCGATCGAGGGGATCGTGTACAGCACTCCCGTCACCCCCACGACCGGCGGATACAGCCGTCGCCAGCGCACCGCGAGCAACGCGAGCGGGAACGAGATGAGCAGCCCGTAGGCGACTGCGAGGAGCGTGAGGGTCACGTGCTCGCCGAGACGCATCCAGATCTCGTCGAGATGGTCTGTGACCCAGGGCCAGTAGACCCATTTGGACCCGATGTCCTGCGCGAACGACAGGGGGACCATCGGTCGTGAGACTACGCCTGGAGCGCCTCGCGGTACACCGCACGTGTCGCCTCCGCGCAGCGCGTCCACGAGTACTGCTGCGCGCGCTCACGACCCGCGGCGCCGAGGTGCGCGCGCTCGTTCGCGTCGTGCAGCAGATTGTCGAGCGCCGCGACCCACGCGGCCGGATCGTCGGGTGAAAGGAGGAGGGCGGCGCCCGTCGCCGTCTCGCGGACCGCGGGAATGTCGGCGGCAATGACGGCCGTCTCCTGCGCCATCGCCTCGAGGACGGGGATGCCGAAGCCTTCGTGCCGGCTCGGGAACGCGAACACGTCGGCGCCCCGGTACAGCGCGCGCAGCACCGGGTCGCCGACGCGACCGACGGTGCGCACGCGATCGCCGAGCGCGCGGGCCGGAGCGAGCACAGAGGCCTCGTCCTCGAGCCAGCCGCCGGGACCGGCGAGCACGAGGCGGTGAGGCAGGTCGGCGTCCGCCGCCCATCGGGAGAAGGCGTCGACGAGCAGACGGACGTTCTTGCGCGGCTCGAGACTCCCGATCCAAAGGATGTACGGCGCATCGTCGAGATCGAGCGCGCGTCGCATCGCGGCAACCTCGTCGTCGC
>JALZAA010000042.1 GCA_030948625.1 Actinomycetota bacterium | reverse complement strand
ACGACGACGATCTCGCGGCGCAAGTGCGCCTCTTGCGCAGGCACGGCCTCACAGACGGCTATCAGCACACCGCCGTGAGCGGGAACTCGCGCCTCTCCGAGATCGAAGCGGCCGCCTTGCGCGTCGGGCTTCGCCGGCTCCCTGAGTGGAACGCGCGCCGGCGGGCGATCGCGGGCGCGTACCGCGACGCGGCGCCAGGTCTGCAGTGGCAGGCGCGTCACGACCGGCACGTGTACCACCTGTGTGTGGCGCGGTTCGCGGACCGCGACGCGTTCAGGGGCCGCATGCCGTTCGGCACCGCTGTGCACTACGAGCGGGCGCTGACCCAACAGGCCGCTTACCAGGAGCTCGCCCGCGCGGCGTGCCCCGAGGCGGAGTCGTGGGCGGGAGAGTGCGTGTCGCTACCCTGCTTCCCCGAGATGACCGACGACGAGATCGAGGTCGTGTGCCGGGCCCTCAGGTGAACGAGGCGGTGGAGTCCGTCTCGGCGTTCTTTCCTTGCTACAACGACGAAGCCACGATCGGAACGATCGTGGAGACCACCGCGGCCACGCTCGACCGCGTCGGCGCCGACGGCGAGATCATCGTCGTCAACGACGGCTCGAGCGACGGCTCCGAGCGCGTGCTCAAGCAGCTGACCGAGACGGAGCCCCGGCTCCGGGTCGTGACACACGAGCACAACCGCGGGTACGGCGGCGCGCTGCTGTCCGGGTTCGGGTCGGCGACGAAGCAATGGGTTTTCTACACGGACGGTGACGGCCAGTTCGACCCGTCGGAGCTCGAGCTCCTCGTCGACCGGGCCGCGGACGACGTCGACGTCGTCCAGGGCTACAAGCTCAACCGAGCCGACAATCTCGCCCGGAAGGTCATCGGCCGCGTCTACCACCGGTTCGTGTCGTTCATGTTCGGCCTGCGGATCCGCGATACCGACTGCGACTTCAGGCTGATCCGACGGTCGAAGCTCGAGGGCGTGGAGCTCGAGAAGACAACCGGCGTGATCTGCGTCGAGCTCGTACGCAAGCTCCAGGATGCGGGCGCCCGGTTCACCGAAGTCGGCGTCCACCACTACCCGCGTACTCACGGGCGCTCGCAGTTCTTCAAGCTGTCGAGCATCGCGCGCACGCTCTGGGACCTGGCGAAGCTCTGGGTCGACCAGGTGGTCCTGCGCCGCAGCCGACCGCGCTAGTCGCGCGTCGCGACCACGACGGCTGACGTCCCCACCGGCACGTCGCGGCGGGCCAACCAGCGGCGTTCCGCCTTACCCAGCGGCGCGAAGACCCGATCGAGCGCGCGGCGCTCGACATCCGAGCCGGTGTCGTTCCCGGTTCGCGATTTCCGACGCTCCAACGCGGCCAGCATTGCCGCCGGGGGAGCGAGAAAGGAATAGGCGTACGTCGCCCGACGCACTCGCAGGCCTGCACGCTCCGCCAGGCCCGCGAGCTCGTCGCGGCGGTAGCGGCGCAGGCCGTGCACCGTCAGGTCGTGCTCTCGCCAGAGGGAGGGGAGGGCCGGCTCGAGCAGGAACACCGCCGCTCCGCGCCGCACCACCCGCGCGAGCTCGTTGACGACGGCCGCGTCGTTCGGAACCGTGTAGAGCAGCGTGACCGCCACCGCGACGTCGAACGCCCGATCGCGGAAGGGGAGCGCACCCGCACTGGCCTGGACGGGAACGGTCGTGGGGCGCCGCGCCTTCACGAACTCGAGCGCTTCGCGCGCCACGTCGACGCCCACGACACGGCCATAGCGCGCGAGCCACGCGCCGTTGCCGCCTGGACCGCAGCCGGCGTCGAGGATGCGAAGCCCGGCGCCGAGCCACGGTTGCAGCAGGTCCCCCATCAGCGCGCGGGTATTGCGGTACCACCAGTGGTCGTCCTCCGCCGCCGCGATCCGCGCGTACTCCTCGACCTCCATCAGCCGATGATCGTCTCTTCCGGCTCGGTGAGCAGCCACAAGAGACCGTCCCGGTCGAGGAAGCGCTCCTCGTCCGGTGCGATCAGCTCGCGGTACGCGGGCTCGCCGACCATGTCGTAGAACGCCTGCACCGACGGGTACCACTCGACCGCCGTCCCGTCGAAGTCGGAACTGCCGTCGCGGTCGTAGTCACGCCGGGCTCGGTGGTTGCGCTCGTAGCGGACGAAGTACTTGGCGATCGATGGCGTGTCGCAGTTGAGCGGACTGTGCACGGTGCGCCAGTGGTGGTGAAAGTCGTCGATCGTCATCCCGGTCCGGCGCTTGACCATGCAGATCAGCTTGATCACAGGTTCGTCGCGGTGCTCGGGGCCGGGGATCACGACCTCCTCGCCTTCCGTGATGATCCAGGCGAGCCCGCCCCGGTCGAGGAGCACTTCCTCGTCGGGGGCGACACGCGCCTGGTACTCCGGGTCGAGGATCATCGCCACGAAGTCGCGCATCGACTCGAACCACTGGATGGCGACCCCGTCGAATTCGCCGCCGCGCGCGTAGTCCTCCGGGGCACGATGGTTCTGCTCGTAGCGGACGATGCGGTCGGTCGCGGCGGGGGTCTCGCGGATCAGCCGCGCGTGTTGCCCACGCCAGTGGTCGTGGAACTCGTCGATCGAGAGCGACGGGTTCCGCTTGACGAAGCAGATCAGCTTGACCACCGGGCGCCTCCTCGGGGTCCCTACGGCGTCGGGCTTCCGACCGTGCACCCTGTCAGATTTCGCGGGACCCCTCGTGGTCGTTGCATTGTTTCACTCCAAGGCCTAGATTCACTATCACTGTGAAAAAGGCAGAATTCGTGAAAAACCGGGAGTTGCTGAAGATAGAAGGCGCCTTCGGCCGGGAGGCGCTGCGGATCCTTCGTGACGTCCCCGGCGTCAGCGTCGAGGCGCGCGGGTCTGGTCGTGGCGGCGGGGGAGGCGATGCCGTCGTCCGGTTCGCCGGCGCCGCCGAGCCCGTCGCGATCGAAGTCAAGCGCCACGCCAACGCGGCGACCGCCTGGCAGCTCGTCCAGCAGGCGCAGGCCACCCCGGAGGACCGTCTTCTCCTCGTTGCGGGCGACACGACCGCCGAAGCGCGGCAGATCCTCGAGCGCCACGGCGTCGCGGTCGTCGACGGTCGCGGCAACGCCCACGTCGAGCTCGCAGGCTTGCTGCTCCATCTCGAGGGGCAATTACAGAAACGAGGTGACGCGCCGCGTGCGCCGGCCGCCGCGCGGCTGACCGGGAAGGCCGGCGTCGCCGCGCAAGCGTTGCTCCTGGGGCCAGATCGCGATTGGCACGTCCAAGATCTCGCCGAGGAGGCTCACATCTCGATCGGGCTGGCGCACCGCGTCCTCACCCGCCTCGAGGCGGAAGGTCTGGTCGCGGCAGAGGGGGCGGGCCCGAAACGCGTTCGTCACGTGATCGATCCCACCGCGCTCCTCGACCTGTGGGCGGAAGAGAACCGGGATCGTGGGGTGCGGCGCATGCGCGCCTACCGCCTCGCTCGAGAACCTCGCGAGCTCGTCGACGCGGTGAGCGCCGGTTTGCACGCCGCCGGGATCGAACATGCGGTGACGGGGGCGGCCGCGGCTGCGCGCGTCGCGCCGTTCGTCACCGCCGTCCCCGTGGCCGAGATCTGGCTCAGCTCCATTGCTTCGCCCGAGGCGGCCGCCGGAACGGTCGACGCCGAATTGGCGGAGACCGGGCACAACCTCGTCTTGGCCCAGTCGAATGGGGACGAGCCTCTGGCGTTTCGTCACGAAGTCGAAGGGATCTGGACGGTCAACCCGTTGCGGCTCTTCTACGACCTCCGCAACGATCCTCGCCGCGGCCGGGAGCAGGCCGAGGCTCTCCGACGGGAGGTGATCAGACTCTGAGCCGCAACCACTTCACCGATTACGACCAAACCACGACGGCACGCTGCGAGCGCGCGCTCGTGACGCTGCTCGGGGACCTCGGGCCGTGGCGGGAACGCATCTATCTCGCCGGCGGGCTTGCTCCTCGGTACCTCGTCGGACAGCTCCCGGAAGGCGCGCGCGGCCACGTCGGAACCACCGACGTCGACCTCGTCATCGGCCTTGCCGTCGGCGACGAGACTCGAGAGACCTACAGCAGTCTCCAGAACAATCTGGAGAAGGCGCACTTCGACCAGAGAGAGCCGAGCTTCCGTTGGTCCCGTGAAGTCGAGGGCGTCAACGTGATCGTGGAGTTCTTGTGCGAGACACAAGCGGTGCCGGCGGGCCGCGTCTTCCAACCGAAAGCCGGGTCCACCGGGTCCAAAGTCGGAGCGTTCAACGTTCGCGGCGCCCACCTCGTGCGCGACGACTTCATCGAGCGCGAGATCGAGGGGGAGCGGCTCGACGAGGGCGGCATGTCGAAGGTCACCGTGCGCGTGGCGAACTTGCTGCCGTACGTCGTGCTCAAGATCCTCGCGTTCCAGGACCGTCACGAGAACAAGGACGCGTACGATCTCGTCTTCTGTCTCCTGCATTTCCGTGACGGCCCGGAATCAGCCGGGAAGGCAGCCGCTCGCAGTGCGATCGCGCGCGATGCCCGTGTGACCGAAGGGCTCGACCTGCTGGGCGAACGCTTCCGCGACGTGGATCAGGACGGGCCGGCGGCCTACGGGGCGTTTCTCGCCGAGCCCGGCGATTCCGACGACGCGGCGCGGCTGCGACGCGAGGCCGTCGCGACCGTGCGCAGCTTCCTCGGCGCGTTCCACACCGCGCTCGAGTAGCCGTAGGGGTACGGTTCGAGCCGCATGGAGAAGCTCGTTTACGCGCTTTGGGGCGTGCACGAGGGTCTGGTGGAGAAAGCCGGCCCGGAGCTCCTCGGGCTCGACCCGCGCGGGCTGACGGTCAACGTCGTCGACCCCGAGGTCGACATGAGCGCAGTGGTCGGCGCGCCCGAGCCCGACGGCGTCGGCGCCACCGTCGGACTGTGGCTCGACTCACTCGACGATCGTGGGCCGTTCGACACCGTTCTCGGTGACGCGGCCGACCGGATGTCCTGCTACCTCGTCACCGAATCGGTGCCGCTCGCGTACCAGGACCGCACCTGGCTCGACGGCGAGCGCTCTCCGGGTGTCAAGCAGATCACGATGTTCGACCGGCGCGCCGGCATCGACGACACGCAGTTCTTCGCCCGGTGGCACGGTTCCCACACCCCGCTGACGTTCGAGGTCCACCCCGTGTGCCTGTACGTGCGGCATGCCGTCGCCCGCCCGCTGACGGACGGCGCGCCGCGGTGGCGCGGCATCGTCGAGGAGGGCTTGTGCACGGTCGAGGACCTGACCGACCCGATGCGATATTTCAGCGCCGGCGGCTCGCGCGAAGCGCTCGAGCGCAACGTGAAACGGGTCATGGACGACGTCGGCACGTTCCTCGATCTCGGGTCGGTCGAGTCGTATCCCACCGCCGAGTACATCCTGCGGACGCTCCCGGCGTGAACGGAGACCAGGTGGGCGCACTCGACAACAAAGCCGCACTCGTCACCGGCGGCGGATCCGGCCTCGGGCGCGCATCCGCGGTCGCGCTCGCCCGGGCCGGCGCGAGCGTCACCATCGCGGACGTCAACGAAGACGGCGCCAAAGAGAGCGCTGCGCTCGTCGAACAGGCTGGCGGCGACGCCGCATTTCTCCGGGCGGACGTGACGCGACCCGACGACGTCGCCGCGATCGTCGACGCGACCGTCGCGCGGTGGGGACACCTCGACTGCGCCGTCAACAACGCCGGCACGACCGGTACGGCCGCGGCCACGGCCGACTACACGCTCGACGACTGGAACCACACGATCGGGCTCAACCTCACCAGTGTGTTCCTCTGCCTCAAGTACGAGATCCCGGCCATGCTCGAGCACGGCGGCGCCATCGTGAACATGGCGTCCGGTGCGGGACTCGTGGGCTTCGCCGGACTGCCCGCGTACGTAGCGAGCAAGCACGGCGTCGTCGGGCTCACCAAGGCCGCTGCGCTCGAGTACGCCGCACAGGGCGTCCGCATCAACGCCATCTGCCCCGGTAGCACGCGCACGCCCATGCTGGAGGGGTTCATGGGAGGCGACGAGAAAGTCGAGCGGATGATGACGAGGGCCGTCCCGCTCGGCCGGCTCGGCCGTCCGGAGGAGATCGCCGAGGCGGTGGTGTGGTTGTGCAGCGACGCGGCTTCATTCGTCGTCGGTCACGCGCTCGCCGTCGACGGCGGCGCCGTGGTGCAGTAGCGGAGGACGATCACAGGACGGGGGTCGTGATGGCGGATCCCGGCGGACTGACCCTGAACCTGCATCGTCGTCTGCTCGCACCTCCTGCGGCGGTCTTCGACGCCTGCACCGATGCGCAGCAGCTGGCGGACTGGTGGGGCCCCCACGGGTTCACCGCTCCCGGCGTCGATCTCGACCTCCGCGTCGGAGGCAGCTATCGAATCGCGATGCAGCCTCCGGACGGTGCCCTGT
>JALZAA010000039.1 GCA_030948625.1 Actinomycetota bacterium | reverse complement strand
GGGCAGACCCCGCTTCAGGAACCACCGTTCGGTGGCGACGGCGGCGTCGTCCGTCTCGGCGTCCGGCCGGGTCACGCAGGCAGTCTCACCCGAGCCGTCGCGCCCGGCGCGGACCCGCTCGGTTACTCGTGCAGGCCGTCGTCCTCGACGGGCGCCGGCTGCGCCTGTTCGAAGGCGTCAGCCTCCGGCGCCTCGGGGTCGTCGGTCACCCGATCAAGCTCGGTCTCGTCGTCTTCGCCCCCGGGAAAGGCGTCGCGTTCCTGGTCGAGCGCGTCCCCCTCCGGCACTTCGCGTTCCACGCCGTAGGCATACCCGCTCTCCGACCGGCTCACAAACCATGGAACCCGGTGGTGTCATCCGGCCGGAGCTCGTCCGGCCATCGGCCAACCTGTCGCTGCCTAACTGACGCGCGCGGGCTCACCCTTGGTGAACACCAGGCCGTCGGGCGACGCGTCGACCACGATGGTGTCGCCGTCGGCGAACTCGCCCTGCAGCAGCTGGAGCGCAATGGGGTCGGCGATCTCGCGCTGGAGCACCCGCTTCAGCGGCCGCGCCCCGTAGTCGGGGTCGTAGCCGACGCGTGCGAGGTGCGCACGAGCGGCGTCGGACAGCTCCAAATGCAGATTGCGCTCGGCGAGTCGCGCCTGCAGCCGCTCGAGCTGGAGACCGACGATCTGCTCGATGTGCTTCTCGTCGAGCCGGTGGAACACGACGATCTCGTCGATGCGGTTCAGGAACTCGGGCTTGAAGTTCGCGCGCACCGCCGCCAGGACCGCGGCCTCGTCGGCCCCGCCGCCGAGGTTGCTGGTCATGATGAGCACGGAGTTGGTGAAGTCGACGGTGCGGCCCTGGCCGTCGGTCAGGCGTCCGTCCTCCATGATCTGGAGCAGCACGTTGAACACGTCGGGGTGCGCCTTCTCGATCTCGTCGAGCAGCACGACCGCGTACGGGCGCCGGCGTACGGCCTCGGTGAGCTGTCCACCCTCCTCGTACCCGACGTAGCCCGGCGGCGCGCCCACGAGGCGCGACACGTTGTGCTTCTCCTGGTACTCGGACATGTCGATGCGCACCATGGCGCGCTCGTCGTCGAAGAGGAAGTCCGCCAGCGTGCGCGCGAGCTCCGTCTTGCCAACCCCGGTCGGACCGAGGAACAGGAACGAGCCGATCGGCTTGTTCGGGTCCGACAGACCCGCACGCGAGCGCCGGATCGCGTTCGCGACGGCCCGCACGGCTTCGTCCTGGCCGATGACGCGCTCGTGCAGCACCTCCTCGAGGCGGACGAGCTTCTGCATCTCGGCTTCCATGAGGCGAGTCACGGGGATGCCGGTCCACTTGGAGACGATCTCGGCGACGTCTTCCTCGTCGACCTCCTCCTTGAGCATCTTCCGCTCGGCCTGGAGCTCGTCGAGAGCCGCCGTCTTCACCTCGACCTCGCGCTCGAGGTCTCGCATCGTGCCGTAGCGCAGTTGCGCGGCGCGCTCGAGGTCGCCCTCGCGCTCGGCGCGTTCGGCTTCGGTGCGCGCCGACTCGAGCTGCTCCTTGAGGTCACGGATCTCGGTGATGGCGCGCTTCTCGTTCTCCCAGTGGGCGACCATGGCCGCTCGCTGCTCGCTGAGCTCGGCCAACTCGGCCTCGATCGCGTCGAGTCGCTGCTTGGAGGCGGCATCGGTCTCCTTGGCGAGCGCGGCCTTCTCGATCTCGAGCTGACGGATGCGGCGCTCGACCACGTCCACCTCGATCGGCATCGAGTCGATCTCGATGCGAAGGCGCGACGCGGCCTCGTCGACGAGGTCGATGGCCTTGTCGGGCAGCTGGCGACCGGTGACATAGCGGTTCGAGAGCACGGCGGCCGCGACGAGGGCGGCGTCCTGGATACGGACGCCGTGATGCACCTCGTACCGCTCCTTGAGCCCGCGCAGGATCGCGATCGTGTCCTCGACCGACGGCTCGCCCACGTAGACGGGCTGGAAGCGACGCTCGAGTGCGGCGTCCTTCTCGATGTACTTGCGGTACTCGTCGAGCGTGGTCGCGCCGATGAGACGGAGCTCACCGCGCGCGAGCATCGGCTTGATCATGTTGCCCGCGTCGACCGCACCCTCGGCGCCACCGGCGCCGACGATCGTGTGGAGCTCGTCGACGAAACTGATGATCTCGCCCTCGGCATCGGCGATCTCCTTGAGCACCGCCTTGAAGCGCTCCTCGAACTCGCCGCGGTACTTCGCGCCCGCGACCATCGAGCCGATGTCCAGCGCCACGATGCGCTTGTTGCGCAGACCCTCGGGCACGTCACCCTCGACGATGCGGCGGGCGAGACCCTCCACGATCGCGGTCTTGCCGACGCCGGGCTCGCCGATGAGCACCGGGTTGTTCTTCGTCCGACGGCTCAAGACCTGGATGACGCGGCGGATCTCCTCGTCGCGCCCGATGACGGGGTCGAGCTTTCCCTTGCGGGCCTCCTCGGTCAGGTCACGGCCGAACCGCTCGAGCGCCTGGTACTGGTCCTCCGGGTTCTCGCTCGTCACCCGGTGACTGCCGCGCACGTCCTTGAGCGCTTCGAGGACCGCGTCGCGCGTGACGCCGAGGCCGCGAAGCAGGTCGCCCACACCGCCCGACACGTCCGCCATCGCGAGGAGGACATGCTCCGTGGAGAGATAGTCGTCGTCGAGCTTGGTGCGCTCCTGGTCGGCACCCTCGAGAATCCCGTACGCGTCCTGCGACAGCTGTGCCTGCTGTGCGGTCTGCCCGTAGACCTTGGGCAGCGAGCCCAGAGCGTCGTCGACCCGGTCGCGCACGGTCTTCGCGGGCACGCCGACCCGCTCGAGCACCGGCAACACGACGCCCTCGGGCTGGCTCACGAGCGCAGCGAGCAGGTGCTCCGGTGTCACCTGGCTATGGTTCTGCTCGCGCGCGAGCGCCTGCGCCGCCTGCAGCGCCTCCCCCGTCTTGCGGGTGAATCGGTTGGGATCGAGTGGCATAGGGCTACCTCGTCTGGTCAACGTTCCGGCAAAGTTGACAACAGTATTGTCAATTTTATTCCGTCGGGGCGCCAGTCCTCAGCGGCGCCGGACGTGCACGATGGCCTTGCTGACGGGCACGAGGTCGCGCCGGTACTTGCGGTGAACGCGCTCCTCGGCCTCGGCGACCTCGCGCCGAACCCGCCGCACCTGCTCGCGCAGCCGCTCGATCTCGCCCTCCGCATCCTCGAGCGCGGCCTCGAGCTCGAGGATGCGCTTCACGCCCGAGAGCCCGACGCCCTCGTTGGTGAGCTCCTGGATGTGCAGGAGGAGCGCGATGTCGCGGTCGGAGTAACGGCGACTACGACCCTCGGTGCGCTTCGGCTCGATGAGGCCCTTGCGCTCATAGATCCGCAGTGTCTGCGGATGCACGCCCGCCAGCTCGGCGGCGACGGAGATGATGTAGAGCGCGCGCTCGTTCTCGTCCATCGGTTACACCCCCAGGTGCTCGCGGGGGTTCTCCGTGAGCACGTTCCCCAGTTCCTCGACCGCCTTCTTCGCCGCGCCGTCGAGCTTCTTCGGCACCACGACGTCGAACGTGACCAGCAGATCACCGGGCTTTCCCTTGCCGGTGTCGATCCCGCGCTTGCGCACCTTCACGGTCTTGCCGCTCTCGGTCCCGGCCGGCACCTTCACGGTCACCGGCTCGTCGAGCGTCGGCACCTTGACGTTCGTGCCCAGCGCGGCCTCCGTGAACGTGACCGGCACGCGCACGGTGAGGTTGTTGCCCTGCCGTCCGAAGATCGGATGCGCGTCCACGTGGACGACGACGTACAAGTCGCCCGGCGGACCGCCGTTGGCACCCGCAGCACCCCGGCCTTGAACCCGGATGCGCTGCCCGTCGCGGACGCCGGACGGGATGCGCACCTTCACGTCGCGACGGCGCCGCTCCACGCCGCGGCCTGCGCACTGCGGGCACGGATCCGTCACGATCGTGCCGCGCCCCGCGCACTGGGGACATACCTGTGAGAACGAGAACGGCCCCTGGTCGACGAGGATCTCGCCGCTGCCGCCGCATTGCGGGCAGACGTCGGGCGTGGTCCCCGGCTTCGCACCCGAGCCGTGGCATACGGAGCACACCGCGTCGGCCGTGAAGCTCACGCTCGTCGTGACGCCGCGCACAGCCTCGAGGAAATCGAGGTGCAACTCCGTCTCGAGGTCGGCACCGCGCTGCGGACCGGCCTGGCGGCCACCGCGACCGCGCCGGCCTCCGCCACCGCGGTTGAACAGCCCCCCGAGCAGGTCGCCGAAGCCGACGTTCTCGTCGAACTGGAACGTCTGGAAGCCCTCCGGGCCGCCGAAGCCACCCGGGCCGCCAGCGCCGGGGCCGAACCGCGCGCCCGAGGCGACCATCTGGCGGACCTCGTCGTATTCCTTGCGCTTCGCGGCATCGCCCAGGACGTCGTAGGCGGCAGACACTGCCTTGAACTTGTCCTCGGCCTCCTTGTTCCCGGGGTTGGCGTCGGGGTGGTACTGCTTCGCCAGCTTCCGGTACGCGCGTGAGATGTCTTTCTCGGAGGCCGACTGCGAAACGCCGAGGAGGTCGTAGTAGTCGGTCTCGAACCATTCGCGCTGTGGCGCCATGGCCCGTTACCTCGCTGCCTTCGTGACCTTTACCATCGCGGGTCGCAGCTCGCGGCCCTTGAGCGTGTAACCGGTACGGAGGACGTCGCTCACGATGGGCTCACCGTCGCCATCCTCCTGCATGACCGCCTCGTGGACGTTCGGGTCGAACGGCTTGCCTTCGGCCTCGATGCGCGACAGGCCGGCCTTCTCAAGCACGCCGAGCATCTGGCCATAGACGAGCTCGACGCCCTTCTGGACACTGTCGGACGGATCAGCCTCGGGCGCGTCGAAATTCTTGAGCGCGAGCTCGAGGGAGTCGAGCACCGGCAGCAGCTGCTCGACCAGGCCTTCAGTGGCCCGATCGACGAGCGCGGTCTGCTCCTTGATCACGCGCTTGCGGTAGTTCTCGAACTCGGCCTGCACACGCCGGAGTGTGTCGAGGTACTCGTCGCGCTCCGACACGACCTGCGTCAGCTTGGCAAGGTCGGCTTCGAGCTCCGACGCCGCGGCCTCCTCCTCGGAGACCGCGTCCTCGTCAGGCCGTTCGGGCGTGGACTGGTCGTCGGCCATCGTCACGCGCCCTTCTGCTCGCCCTTGTCGCCCTTGTGGTCCTCGTCATCGACGATCTCGGCGTCGACCACGTCGTCGTCGGACTGCGCCGAAGAGGCATCAGCGCCGCCCCCGGCCGGGCCGCCGGCGGACTGCTGGCTCTCGGCCGCCTGCTGGTAGAGCCGCTGGGCGAACTCCTGGCTTGCCGCCAGGAGCTCCTCATGGCCGCGCTTCACGGCGTCGATGTCGGCGCCCGCGAGCGCGTCCTTCAGCGCCTTGAGCTTCTCTTCGATCTTCTGACGCTCGTCGTCCGAGACGTTGTCGGCCTGCTCCTTGAGCAGCTTCTCCGTCTGGAACACGAGCGAGTCCGCGGTGTTGCGGGTCTCGGCCTCCTCGAAGCGCTGGCGGTCCTCTTCGGCGTGCGCCTCGGCCTCCTTGACCATCTTGTCGATGTCGTCCTTCGACAGCGCCGTGCCGCCGGTGATCGTCATCTGCTGCTCCTTGCCGGTGGCAAGGTCCTTCGCGGACACGTTGACGATGCCGTTGGCGTCGATGTCGAACGTGACTTCGACCTGCGGCACACCGCGCGGCGCCGGCGGGATCCCGACGAGCTGGAACTTGCCCAGCGTCTTGTTGCGGTAGGCCATGTCGCTCTCGCCCTGCAGCACGTGGATCTCGACGCTGGGCTGGTTGTCCTCGGCGGTCGTGAACACCTCCGAGCGCTTGGTCGGGATCGTCGTGTTGCGCTCGATGAGCTTCGTGAAGATCTGGCCCTTGGTTTCGATGCCGAGCGACAGGGGCGTGACGTCGAGCAGGAGGACGTCCTTCACGTCGCCCTTCAGCACACCCGCCTGGATGGCGGCGCCGACCGCGACGACCTCGTCGGGGTTGACGCCCTTGTGCGGGTCCTTGCCCGTGATCTGACGCACGAGGTCGACCACCGCAGGCATGCGGGTCGATCCACCCACGAGGATGATGTGGTCGATCTGCTCCTTGCTGAGCGCGGCGTCGCGGATGGCCTGCTCGAAGGGGCCGCGGCACGCGTCGAGCAGATCGGCCGTCAGCTCCTGGAACTTCGCGCGCGAGAGGCTGAGCTCCAGGTGGAGCGGGCCCTCGCTCGTCGCGGTGATGAACGGCAGGTTGACCGTCGTCTGCTGCGCCGATGAAAGCTCGATCTTCGCCTTCTCGGCAGCCTCCTTCAGCCGCTGCAGCGCCATCTTGTCGTTGGACAGGTCGACGCCGTGCGCGTTCTTGAACTCCGTGACCATCCAGTCCATGACGCGCTCGTCCCAGTCGTCCCCGCCGAGGTGCGTGTTCCCCGCGGTGGCCTTCACCTCGAACACGCCCTCGCCGATCTCGAGCAACGACACGTCGTAGGTGCCGCCACCGAGGTCGAAGACGAGGATGGTCTGGTCGTGCTCCTTGTCGAGCCCGTACGCGAGCGCGGCCGCGGTGGGCTCGTTGATGATGCGCAGGACCTCGAGGCCGGCGATCTGTCCCGCCTCCTTCGTGGCCTGGCGCTGGGCGTCGTCGAAGTACGCCGGCGTGGTGATGACGGCCTGGGT
>JALZAA010000038.1 GCA_030948625.1 Actinomycetota bacterium | reverse complement strand
CGCTGCCCAATGCGGGCTTGCCGTCGGTCGTCGACGGGCGCACGCACTACGACCTGACGCCGGAGGAGCTCGCCGAGGCCCACGACCGGTTCACGAGTGAGCTCGGCGTCAACATCGTGGGCGGGTGCTGCGGCACGACGCCCGAGCACCTGCGCCGCGTCGTCGAGACGATCGGCGATCGCCCTCCCCTCGAGCGCCATCCGGTGCACGAGCCCGGTTGCGCGCCGATCTACAGCCACGTCCCGTTTCGCCAGGAGACCTCGTTCCTCGTCGTCGGGGAGCGCACCAACGCCAACGGCTCGAAGCGGTTCAAGGAGTCGATGCTCGAAGCCGACTGGGAGACGTGCGTGCAGATGGCGCGCGAGCAGGTCAAGGAGGGCGCGCACGTGCTCGACGTGTGCGTCGACTACGTGGGCCGCGACGGCACCGAGGACATGCACGAGGTCGCGGGCCGGTTCGCCACGCAGGCGTCCATCCCGCTCGTGTTCGACTCGACCGAGCCGCAGGTCATGGAGGCAGGCCTCCAGCACTTCGGGGGCAAGGCGCTCCTCAACTCGGCGAACCTCGAAGACGGCGACGGCGACGACTCGCGCTGCGACCGCGTGTTTCGCCTCGCGCGCGAGTACGGCGCGGCCGTCGTCTGCCTGACGATCGACGAGGAAGGACAGGCCCGGACGACGGACTGGAAGCTGCGTGTGGCGAAGCGGATCTACGACCTCGCCATGGACCGCTACGGCATCGAGCCCACGGACCTGATCTTCGACTGCCTCACGTTCCCGCTCAGTGCCGGCCAGGAGGACCTGCGTCGCGACGGCATCGAGACCATCGAGGCGATCAAGCGCATCAAGGCGGAGCTCCCCGGCGCATCCACGATCCTGGGCGTCTCGAACGTCAGCTTCGGCCTCAAGCCCGCCGCCCGCCACGTGCTCAACAGCGTGTTCCTGCACGAGTGCGTCGACGCGGGCCTCGACGCCGCCATCGTGCACGCGGCCCGGATCATGCCCATGCACAAGATCGACGAGCGCGCCCGCGAGGTTGCGCTCGACCTCGTCTACGACCGGCGACGCGACGGCTACGACCCGCTGACCGAGTTCATGGCCCTGTTCGAAGGGGTCGAGGCGGGCGCGGTCGAGAAGGAGGACCGGTCGGGGTGGCCCGTCGAAGAGCGCCTGAAGCACCGCATCATCGACGGGGACCGCGACGGGATCGAAGCGGACCTGGACGAGGCGCTCGGCACGCGCCCTGCGCTCGGCATCGTCAACGACGTGCTCCTCGGCGGCATGAAGGTCGTCGGCGAGCTGTTCGCCTCGGGCGAGATGCAACTGCCGTTCGTCCTGCAGAGCGCGGAGACGATGAAGACGGCCGTCGCGTTCCTCGAACCGCACATGGAGAAGGCCGACGCCGGCGGGAAGGGCCGGGTCGTGATCGGCACGGTCAAGGGCGACGTGCACGACATCGGCAAGAACCTGGTCGACATCATCCTCACCAACAACGGTTACGAGGTGCACAACCTCGGCATCAAGGTGCCGCTCACCACATTCATCGACAAGGCCACTGAGGTCGAAGCGGATGCCATCGGCATGAGCGGGTTACTCGTGAAGAGCACGATCATCATGCGCGAAAACCTCCAGGAGCTGAACGACCGCGGCCTCGACCGCATCCCCGTGCTTCTCGGCGGCGCCGCACTGACGCGCAACTACGTCGAGCGCGACCTGCGGGAGGTCTACAAGGGTCGGGTGTTCTACGGGAAGGACGCCTTCGAAGGTCTGCGGACCATGGACACGCTGCTCGAGGGCAAGCGCACGGGAGCGCTCGACCCCGACTTCGGGCGGGCACTCGAGGGGCGCGTGCTCCCGCCGCGCAAGTCCGAACGCGAGAAGGACGAGCCCACTGACCTGCCGGCGCGCTCCGACGTCGCGGCCGACGTCCCCGTGTTCACGCCGCCGTTCCTGGGGGCGCGCGTCGCGAAGGGGATTTCGATCGACGACATCGCCTCTCACATCAACGAGACCGCGCTGTTCCGCAACCAGTGGCAGTTCCGGCCCGAGAAGCGCGACAACGGTCCGGAGAGCGACGCCGAGTTCAAGGACCGGATCCGCTCGGTGCTGCGCGACCAGCTCGACCGGGCCAAGGCCGAGGGCCTCCTGGTCCCGGCGGTGGCGTGGGGCTACTTCCCGGTCAACTCCGACGGCGAAGAGCTCGTCGCCTGGACCGACGACGATCGCACGGCCGAGCGACTGCGGTTCCACTTCCCGCGTCAGAAGAAGGGCCGGTACCTGTGCATCTCGGACTTCTTCCGCTCCGTGGCGTCGGGCGACAAGGACTACGCCGCATTCCACGTGGTCACGATCGGCGACGAGGCGAGCGAGCGCGAACGGGAGCTGTTCGCGGCCGACAAGTACCAGGACTATCTGCTGCTCCACGGGCTGTCGGTCGAGATGGCCGAGGCGCTGGCCGAGCTGTGGCACCGGCGCATCCGTGAAGAGTGGGGATTCGCCGACGAGGACGGCCCGACGCTGGCCGGGCTGTTCCGCCAGCAGTACCGGGGTTCGCGCTATTCGTGGGGCTACCCCGCGTGCCCCGACCTCGAGGACCAGGCCAAGGTGGCGGAGCTGCTCGACATCGAGCGCATCGGCGTGACCCTCACCGAGGAGTTCCACCTCGTGCCCGAGCAGAGCACGTCGGCGATCGTCGTCCCCCACCCCGAGGCGAAGTACTTCATCGCCTGAGCGGCCACGATCCCTCTCGCGCTGCCGTGGCCATTCCGCTCAAACGCCGGTCGATCGCTCGGGCGTACCTGGCGGCCGAGATCGGGGCCGCGCTCCTGGGGGCAGCCGCGCTGACGGCCTACGCCTACCAGGGATGGTTCTTTCTCGATGACTTCGCCAACATGACCTGGGCACGAGAGATCCCGCTCTGGGAGCTGATCTGGGAGCCCGCCGGGATCGGCCACTTCAACCCCGGTCACTGGGTCCTCGACTGGGTCGTCGTCCGGCCACTTTCGATGTCCCGATTCGCCTCCGGGCTCTTGCTGGCCGTTTTCCTGGCCGTTGGCCTCTGGGCGTTCGTCCGAGCGCTCGACGAGCTCTTCGGCACGCATCCGATCAACCCGGTGCTCGCGGCCCTGTGCGGTACGTCCTGGGTGCTCGTGAATCCGACCGGATGGTTCGCCGTGGCTGTGCACCCCATCCCCTCGTTCTCCTTGTGGTGCGTCGCGCTCTACTGCTTCGCACGCTGGCAGCGCCACGACGAGCCCGGTTGGGCGGTGGCTTCAGTCGGTGCGTCCGCAGCCGGATTGATGTTCAGCAGCGAGACGGTGGTGGTTCCGGTCATCCTCGTGCTCTGCACAGTGTTGGTTCCTTGCCGTTCGGACGCTCCCCTGCGCCGCCCCGGCGGCCGCGCTCGCGATCTCGTGGTTTGTTCCGGACACGTCCTCGTCTGTGTCCTCCTGGTGGCCTTCGAGCGAACGCGTCCGTACGCCCAACCGGTCAAGGTCCCGTCGGTCTCCGAGGCGCTGACCTTCATGCGTGTCGCCTTCTTCGAGATGTTCCTCCCCACCGTGGTGGGGCTCGGGTCGGATGCCGTCGACCTCTACTTCGACAGCCCCCTCAGGATCCTGGTGCCGCTGCTCCTCGGTGCAGGACTCGTGGTGTCGATCGTCACGAGGCGCTGCGGGCTGCGCGCCGTCGTGCTGCTCGGGGCCGTGTTCGCACTGATCGTCATCGTCGTGCTTCCCAGCCGAGGGCTGCCGGCCGCGGTTGAATATCGTTACTTCGCGCCGCTCCCGCTCGGGTTCTGGCTGTCGGTGCGACTCGCCATGACGCGCCGGCCGGGAACAAGGCCCGCAAACAGAGGTCGCCAGCAGCACAAGCGCATTTCGCTGCCTCCGATCGCGCGGCCCGTTGCCGTGTCCGCTCTCAGCCTTGCGCTCGTCCTGTACGGAGCCAACTTCGTGCGGACGGCGAAGAAGGACGACTTCTTCATCGAGAACGGGCGCGCCGCGCACGCGATCGTCGGTCGGATCCGGACGGGCACCGACACCGCCGCCGCTCGACGGCTCGAGCGGTCATTCGTCGATATCCCGCTGCCGTACCCGGTTGCCTTCCTGGACTGCGGTCCCGGTGTGGTCGGCGCGTGCAACACGGGCCCGATGGACAACCTTCTTTCGAGAAGCTCCGCCGCTGTTGACCATCGAATCGTTCCCCGTGGCGAGGGAACCGACCTGTTGGCCATCGCCGAGGACGGCACGGTCGATCGCATGGCCTTCCATCCCGTGACGCTCACAGCCGGAAGCGACAGCTCCGCGGAAACGGGTCCGGTGCAGGTTCGATGTCGCAGTTCGTGCAAGACCGCGGTGAGTTTCACCACGGGCAACGATCAGCCTGCATACGTGCGACTGACGGCGGATCGTCGAGAACGGGTTCGCATCCAGCTCCACACCAAGGCCCGTCTTCGGCTCAAGCAGTTGCCCACGACGACGTTGGATCTGTCAGGCCGGGCGCGCACAGTCCCGGTCTGGACGGCAGGCACGACAACGATCACGGTCTCGGCTACGTCGCGCTCCACGTTCGGCCTCGGAATCGAAGCTGGGACGCTCGAGCAGCTCGGCCCGCTCAACCAGGCGCAATGAGTCCGGTCAGATCAGGCCCCGGTCGATCGCGTCGACCACCCACGGCACGACCTCGTCGAGCATCTCGTCGAGCGTGGTCGTCGCCTCGAAGCCGAGGACATCTTTGGCCTTGGTGACCGCCGGGATGCGCTTCTGCACGTCATGCTCGAAGGGGTCGTCGCAGACGTAGCGGAACGGCGCGTCGCCCCTGAGGCGGCGCCAGATGCTCTGGGCCAGCTCGACCACCGTGGTCGATTCGGCCGTGGAGAGGTTGAAGTCGTCGTTGAGCGCCTTGGGGTGCTCCATCGCGGTGACAATGCCGCGAGCGAGATCGCCTCCGTAGGTGTAGTGGCGAATCTGCTTCCCGCTGCCGAGGATGTGCAGCGGGTCCTGACCCTTCACGATCTTCTGCACTAAATCGGGAACGACGTGGCTCATCGCGAGCTTGACGTTCCCCGACAGGACCTCCACCTCGCTCCTCGCCCGCATCTCACCGATTCCCACACAGTTGAACGGACGCACAATCGTGTAGGGCAGGCTGTACTGATCGTGAGCCGCCCGGGCGAAGTACTCGACCGCGAGCTTCTGGAATCCGTACGACGAGAGCGGTGGTGGTACGTCGCGCTCCTGACCCTCGTAGGACGGCCAGCTCGAAGAGGACTCGAACACCATCGACGAGCTCATGTACGTGACCTTCTGGAGCCGCCCGGACTGGAACGCCTCGATGGCCGCGTCACACGAAGACGCGATGATCCGCTCGTTGGTCGCGAGGAGGTCGTACGCGAACGTATGAAAGTACGAGATACCCCCGATGAGGGCGGCTCCGGCGATGAAATGATCGCAGTCCGCCAGCACGTCGGTCATGAGCGTCGCATCTCGGACGTCGCCGTCGATCAGGGTGTACCCAAGGTGATCGTCGTACGACTTCGCGACCTTGCCGTATTTCGAATGGTTGTCGATCCCGACGACGGCGTAGCCGCGGCGGAGCAGCTCTTCGACCACGTAGCCACCGATGAACCCCGACGATCCCGTGACCAGCACCTTCTGCTGGCGGCTGCTCATCGCGGCGCTTCTCCTGCTCGGAGCTGCTCGACCGTGATCTTCGGGCCGAACGCGAATCGGTACCAGCGCAGGTAGCGGGGAATCCATCGTGCGACCTTGAAGTTCGAGGCGCCGTGGGCACGCTCGAGCCAGATTGTCGGAATCTCTGCGATCGGGAGGCCGAGCCGTCGGGCCTTGGCCACGAGCTCGATACCGATTTCGAAGCCGGTGTCCGACTCGATGCCCACCGAGCGTACGAACTCCGTCGAATACGCCTTGAACGAGTTCGTCGCGTCGCGGGTGCCGACGCGCGCGAACCAGTAGAGAGAGAGGCCGGCCAGCCGCGAGAGCGAGCTTTTGAGCATCGGACCGCCGATTTGTTGACCGCCGCTCACGTAGCGAGAGGCGGCTGCGATGACGACGCCCCGCTCCACGAGCTTGCACAGTTCGTCGATCTGCTCGGCGTCATCACTGCCGTCGGCCATCGTGACTACCGTGACCGGCGCGCCTGCGTGCTCGATCCCGAAGCGGATCGCACGAGCCGGCCCGGGCCCGTCCGAGTTGTGCAATGGGACGAGGCGAGACTCTGCCTTGGCGTACTTCTCGAGGTACGGAAGCGTCTTGTCCGATGGGTCGTCGTAGACGACCAGGATCTCGCAGGGCAGTGTCACACTCTGAAAGATGCGATCGAGGCACCCGACGATGGCGTCTCCCTCGTCGTAGACGGGGATGACGATGGACACGCGCGGCGCCTCAGTTGTCAAACCCTCACCCCATCGCTCCTGAGGTTCCAGATGTCGACGATCGGCTTCTGCGTGCGGAGATCGGCGTACTCGGCGTGCGGGGTGCCGATGACCAAGAGATCGCTTCGCTCCGTCACCTCGTCGAGGGGGGACAGGTCAGGGTCGGCGGTCACATGCGGGTCGTGGCAGAGCACCTGCTGGGTCTTGAACCGGAGGATGCGCTTGAGCTTGTAGCTCAGGCTCGAGCGAACGTCGTCGGATTCGGCCTTGAACGACATTCCGAGGATGCCGATTGTCATCGTCGACAAGTCATAGCGCTGCTCGAGCCGGGCAACGACGTATAGCGGTAGACCCTCGTTGATCATGACGCTGGCCTGCCCGAGGTGGAAGTTGTTGTTATTGAACGCGGCGAGCTGCATCGTGTCCTTGAACAGGCACGGGCCCGCCGCGAATCCGGCCCCGGGCAAGTCGGCCGCACGCGGGTAGTTGTACGCGACCGCCGAACGGATGCGCTCGTAGTCGAGTCCGAAGTCGTTGGCCATCATGAACAGCTGGTTGGCGGTGGCGAACTTGATGTATCGCCACGTGTTCGTGAACAGCTTGGCCAGTTCGGCTTCCTCCGGCTCGAGGAACACGACGTCATGGGTGAGGTTCCGGAACAGCTTGGTAGCCCGCTCGAGCGCACGCGGTGAACGGGACGAGACGATCTGGGGGAGCTCGAAGAGCTCGATCATGGCTCGGCCCTCCGCGATGCGCTCGGGGCAGAACGCGATGTCGACGTCGAGGCCCATGCGCTCGGTGAGACTCTCGACCATCGCGGTCACGCCCGGGTACACGGTGCTGCGCAGCACGAGCAGCTGTCCCTGGACCAAAGCGCCGGCGATCTCCTGGATGGTGTCGTTCACCGCGTTGAGGTCGGGGTTGAGGTGCTCGTCGATCGGGGTGCCGATCACGATGACGACGTGCTCGGCTTGGCTGACGGCCGTGGCGTCCGTGGTGGCTTCGAGGAAACCGGAGGCGAGCACCTGCGGCAGCAACTCGTCGGTACTCGGCTCGCGAAAGGGCATCTCGCCTCGGTTGACACGCGCCACCGCGGCTTCGTCGATGTCGACAAGCTTGACGCGGAGGCCGCGATCCGAGAACGCGAGCCCGAGCGGGAGTCCGACGTGACCACACCCGCCTACGATCGCAACGTCGAGTGACGCACTCATGAGTACCTGCTCGCTCTACCGGGGGCCTGCATCATAACGTCTGGTCGCGTCGCGAGGCCCTGGCGCGTGCTTCGCCTACTAGCATCCAGCCGGTCGTACACCGGTCCCGCGACACGAAAGCATGAGCATTCCGGCACAACCCGCGACTGCACAACGCGTTGTCGTCAACGGTCCGCCGAGGGCGAGCCAAGCGACCGGCGAACGGCGCGTCGTACTGGCCGTCGTGCTGGCCGGGTTGGCTTTTCTGGCGGCGGTGGCCGCCGCATTCGGGCCCGCCCAAGAGCACCGCGATCTCTACACGTGGCCACCACCCGATCGCGCAGCAGCATTCGACGGGCCACGCTACGCGCCGCTCCTACTCACTCGTCACCAGCCCGAGCGACTGAACGCGGCAACGTCGTGCGTCGGCCTCGCTGACACGGTTGCAGCTCGCGGTGAGACACCGCTCACGCTGTTCGCGACTTCCCGCCGTCCCGATGCCGTTGACGGGAGGGGCCTCCTCGTCACCATGGATGGCGGGGCTCTGACGGCGCGCATCGCCGACCGGCAGCTGCTGCGCACGCCGTGGCCCGGCCCGCAGGACACCGGCGCGGACTGCGCGCTTCGGGTCGAGTTCCGGGGAAAGAACTGGCGCGTCACCAGCGGCGAGCGCGTGCTCGGCTCCGGCCAGGCTCTCTCGCCGAATGTCTCGGGCCTGTACACGGATCTCCCGCCAAGTGCCGGGCTGCGAGCCAGCCTCGACACCGGCGTCGTGGAGTCCAGCCCTTCCACTCGGCAGTGGCTCCTGAATGGGATGGCCATCGCGGCTGCCGGGGCCGCACTCGTGCTGCTGTTGCGCGCGCGCGACCACAGGCCAACGCCGCGGTCGACGCGAGGCTGGTGGGCGACGTTGGGGCGCGCCATCTGCTGGGTCGACGTGGCAGTCGTGGCGACGCTGGTTGTCTGGTCGGTGGTGGGACCTGTCCTCTTCGACGACGGATGGGTCGTGGCGACGGTGCTGAACACACCCGCGAGCCACAGCTTCTCCGTGTACTACGACCACTTCGGCATCGCCTTCCCGTTCGTATTTCTGCCGCTCGTCGTGCTCTACGGCGCATCCCGTGTGAGCACGTCACTGCTGTGGCTCCGGGTTCCGGTGCTTCTGGTCGGCATCGCGACTTGGGGAATGCTGCGCGCCTACGTCGCGCGACTCCGTCGACCCGAGCGCGGGCGCACCTCGATCGTTATCGCCACGCTCGGCGCCGTATTCCTCGTGGGGTGGGTCGCATGGCTGGGGACGCTCCGGCCCGAACCCGCGGTCGCGGCGCTCGCCGCGCTCGTGATCCTCGCCGTGCGCCGCTTCCATCACAGCGGGCGCCTCATCGACGTGACGGTGGCGACGATCGCCGCCGCAGTCGCAGTGAGCGTGCACCCGGAGGGCATCGTCGCGGTTGCGCCTCTTGTAGTGGCAACCCCGGCGCTCTACCGCTGGGCGCGGGAGCGGCATTGGGAGAGATGGTGCGCGCTTGCGGCCGTCGCGCTCGTGGCCGGCGCGGTCCTTGTCCTCCTGGTCTTCATCAACACCGACCTCAGGTTCTTTCGCGACAGCCGAAATGTGTTCGCGAGCGACACCGCCCACGGCTACTCGTGGCACGACGAGCTCCAGCGCTACGTGTATCTCGTCTCCGCCTCGCCGTACGGGACAGTCGCACGCCGGGCAAGCGGACTGCTCGCGCTGGTTCCCTTCGCGCTGTTCCTCACTCGACCCGATCGCCGTCGCAATCCCGACCTCGATCTGCCCATCCTCAGCCTGATGCTGGGCGTCGTGCTCCTGGCGTTCACACCCAGCAAGTGGCCATGGCAGTTCGGTGCGCTCGTCCCGTTCGCCGCGCTCGCGGCCGCGGCCGAGATCCACCGCCTGCTGGTCGAGCCGCCCGGTGTGTCGAAGATCCGCCGGCTCCTCCTCGCCGTGGGCGGCACGGCGTTCGTCAGCGTGATCGCCTGGCGAGGCCACGCGTTCTGGACTCCGCTCCTCCCCGTCCGACAGACCTTCGGACGTGGCGGATCCGACCTCGCCCGAGTCGACTTCTCTTCGGCAACTGTTTGGGTCGCGCTGATTCTCGGCTCGCTCGTCGCCGCGGGGGTCGTCGCTCTGCTTCGCACGCGGCGGAGTCGGCGGCCCTTCAGCCGGCGGGTCGAGCCGGCACTGACCTGGGTCGGCGGAGCTGCCTTGGCGGTCTCCGCCACCCTCGTCGTTGCGCTCACGATTGCATTGTTCGTCGCCGATGGTGTCGTCGCGCCGTCGTGGTCGCTTGCCAAGCAGAACGTCGACTCCGTGACCGGCTCCACGTGCGGGCTCGGTGACGACCTGGCGGTCGTGGACCCCGCCGAAGGGCAGGAGCTGCCGATCGACGCCGCGCCGGACGGAGGCCACGCGGATGGCGCGTTGCTGGCAGCGCTCCCTGGAGCATCGGCGGTCTCCACACGCGGCGCTCAGCCGGGCGAATCGACATCCGTGCCGGGCCTCGGCACGCATTGGGACTCGCGCATCGATGCCGAGAGCGCGGGCGCGTTCGCGTCACCCTGGCTGATGCTCGATCAGTCGACCCTTCGCGGGTCCCAGCCACGGCGACTGGTGATCCTCGTCGGCGGCCCCGGCCTCGTCGGAAATCACCTCGTCGTGCAGTTCGGACGGCGGGACGGTCTCGGCGTCGGCAGCGTGGCGGTCGAGAGGGTCCCGCCTCCGGACGCGGGCTCCAAGGCTGGTTCCGAATGGCAACCCGTGCTGCTGGACTCGGTGTCGATCCCGCCCGATGTGAACCGCGTGCGGCTCGTGGGCGTAGCCGGGGCCGGCGAGAACGGCTGGCTCGCGTTCGGCACGCCCCGACTCGCACCGCTCCAACCGATCACGACGCTGGTTGCGCCGTCCGGAACGCTTACGCTGGCCGCTCCATGGATCCGCACCTTTCTTCCCTGCATCACGCAACCCCGAGTGGAATCGGGTCGGGCCCAGGCCCCCGACTTCGTGATCGGAGACCCCCTCAGCAACGCCTATCCCCAGAGTCCGATGCGCTTTGTCGGCGACCTCTATCCTTTGAGTCGGCTCGTCGTTCTGCGGGACGGGCGGAGCATCACCGACTTCACAGTTGATCGCGTCGAGAAGCACCTTGCTCCGGGATCCCGCGTCAGCGTCGAGGTTCACCATGAGTAGCAGTCAGCGACTTTCGGCCGGCCATGGCGGATGCGAAGGATGAGATCGTGAAGGGCGTGATCCTGTCGGGTGGAACCGGGAGTCGTCTCGATCCACTGACCCGTATCACCAACAAGCACCTGCTTCCTGTCTACGACCGCCCGATGGTCACGTACGCGATCGAGGCCCTCGTACGCAGCGATGTCACCGAAGCCATGCTCGTCACAGGAGGAACCCACGCCGGCGAGTTCCTGCGCCTCCTCGGGAACGGTCACGAATGGGGACTCGATCGACTGCTCTACGCGTACCAGGACCGCCCGGGTGGCATAGCCGAAGCGCTCGGTCTGGCAGAACGCTTCGCGGACGGCGACAAAGTCGTTGTCGTGTTGGCCGACAATGTGTTCGAGCGATCCATTGGTCACGCGGTGGAGACCTTCGAGCGTCAAGAACGGGGCGCGCGCGTGCTTCTCGCCGAGGTCGACGAACCTGCGCACCTACGACACTTGGGGGTCCCAGAGTTCAAGGACAATCGGATTGTCCGGATCGTAGAGAAGCCCCAAGAGCCGCCGAGCCCATATGCCGTCACTGGCGTCTATTTCTACGACGAATCGGTATTCGAGATCGTGCCCAGCCTCACGCCTTCGGCACGCGGCGAGCTGGAGATCACCGACGTGAACAATCACTACGTCGCCAGTGGGACGATGGAGTACGACGTCATCGACGGCTTCTGGGGCGACGCCGGGGAATCGATCGACGCGTACTACGCGGTCAACGATTTTGTCCGGCGCTTCGGCGCCAACAAGTAGCGAGCCGCACGATGCCGACCATCAACGAATCCGACGCCATCGTCGGCGTGTACATCGTCGAACCGGATGTCCACGCCGACGACCGCGGCTGCTTTGTCGAGACATATCGGCGCGAGTGGTTCCCCCACGGACACGAAATGGTGCAGGGCAACCGGGGAGACCGGCAGGAGGGCTCCGTCGTCGGACTGCACTACCACTTGCACCAGGCCGACTACTGGTACGTCCCGGACGGTCGGGCCCGTGTGGTGCTCCACGACCTTCGCGACGGCTCTCCGACCGAATACGCAACCCTCGAGATCGAGCTCGGGCAGCGATCTGATGGTACGCACGACCACCGCGGGATCTTCATTCCGCCTGGGGTCGCCCACGGGTTCGCTGCCCTCACCGACATGACGATCAGCTACCTCGTCGACTGCTATTACAACCCCACCGACGAGCTGGGTGTGGCATGGGATGACCCCGAGGTGCGGGCCGATTGGGGCATCGCCGACCCGATCCTGTCGAAGCGAGACCAGAGCAACCCGCGACGCGCCGAGCTCGAGCCCCGCTGGCGACCGCATATGGGGCTGCGCTCATGACCCGGCGACTCCTCGTCACCGGGGGCGCGGGCTTCATCGGGTCGAACTTCGTCCGGTACTGGGTCGAGCAGCACCCCGAGGACGGCATCGTCGTGTTGGACGCGCTCACCTACGCGGGAAACCGCCCCAATTTGATCGACCTCGACGCACGCGTCCACTTCGTCGAGGGTGACATCGGTGACCTCGAGCTCGTCGAGATGCTCCTGCGCGACCAGCGGGTCGACGTCGTCGTGAACTTCGCCGCCGAGTCTCACAACAGCCTGGCCGTGCTCGACCCGGG
>JALZAA010000034.1 GCA_030948625.1 Actinomycetota bacterium | reverse complement strand
CGAGCTGCGCGAACGGCGTCGCCCGCCCCGAGCGCCCGATGCTGACCATGATGTGCCGCAGCACCGTGGTCTTCTCCTCGGGCGGGAACTTGTAGGCGATCGCCCAGCGCGGCGCCTTGCTCGTGGCACCCAGCTCCTCGCGCTGGCCGAGCACGTCGACCTTCACGACGACGCCGTCGATCTCGTAGCCGAGGTCGTGGCGATGCTCGAGCATTCGCTCCGAGAACTCGTAGACGGCATCCAGCGAGTCGAACCTCTCGATTTGGTCGTTCACGGGGAAGCCGAGGTCGCGCAGCCAGTCGAGCGTCTCCACGTGCGTCCGCAGACGCGGGCCGCCCTCTTTGACGCCGGGCTGGTAGCAGAAGATGTCCAGGGCACGCTCGGCCGTGATTCGTGAGTCCTTCTGCCGCAGGCTGCCGGCGGCCGCGTTGCGAGGATTGGCGAACAACCGCAGACCGGCGTCGCCCTGCCGCTTGTTGAGCTGCTCGAACGCCGTGATCGGCATGAACACCTCGCCCCGCACTTCGAGGCGCGCCGGCACGTCGCTTCCCTTCAGCTCTTTCGGGACGGACTTGATCGTGCGAACGTTCGGCGTGACGTCCTCGCCGACGAAGCCGTTGCCACGGGTGGCGGCGCGCACGAACTTGCCGTCCTCGTACAGCAGCGAAACTGCGAGGCCGTCCATCTTCGGCTCGCACACGAAGCCGACGGGATCGGTGATCTGGCGCTCGATGCGCTTGCCCCAGGCGAGCAGGTCCTCGAGGTTGAACGCGTTGTCCAGCGACATCATCGGGACGACGTGCTCGACCTCCGCGAAGGTCGTGGCCGGCGCCGCGCCCACCTGCTGGGTGGGCGAGTCGGGCGTGATGAGCTCGGGGAACTCGGTCTCGAGGCCCTCGAGCTCGCGGTAGAGGTCGTCGAACTCGGCGTCGGAGACCTCGGGCGTGTCGTCCTGGTAGTAGCGCTCGCGGTGGTAGCGGACGAGGTCGCGCAGCTCTTTGACTCGAGCTTCGATGTCGGGCGGCGCGGCCATGAGTCGATGGTACTGACGCCTCCTGTCGCCGTCGCGAGCTCCGGCTCTGCAGCGACGGTCGGCAAAGCCGCCGTCGCCGCGGCCTTGTGACGGCGACGGCGGGGTGGTCCGCGCCGGTCAGGTGCTGGGCGGAGGCGCCGTGGTCGGCGGGCTCGTGGTCGGCGGGCTGGTCGTCGGGGGCGCGCTCGTCGTCGGAGGCGCGGTGGGCGGCGACGTCGTCACGGGGGGACGGGTCGTGGGAGGCGCTGTCGTCGCCGTCGTCGTGGTCGACGACGAGGGCTTGTTGCCGCCGCCCCCGCCGCCGATGAACGCCAGCGCGATCAGGACGACGAGCGCGATGACGATGACGACCACGATGCCCGCCACGACGAGACGCATCGTGCGGGATCGACTCTCGTCGCCGGGCGGCTTGCCCCCACCCGCGACGGGGGCGGGGGCGGCCGGGATCGGCTGCCCGGCCCGAGGTATCGCCTGCGTCGGCTCGTACGCGCCCGGGGCTGCGGTGGGCTCGTCGACGACGAGGGCCGTGATGGCGTCGTCTTCGGCGATGTCCTCCTCGACGCGCGTGCCGCAGCGGGGGCAGAACGTGGCCCCGGGCGCGAGCGGCTCGTCGCAGACCTTGCAGCGATCGGTCCCGCCGGCACCCACGTCACCCATTTCAGGCTCCGAGCGTGAGCCGCGCCGCGATCGCCTGGTCGTGCACGCGGTCCGCCAGCTCGCGAGCGAGGCGCAGCGCGCGTTCGGCTTGCGTGGGACCGTGGCCTGCGAGCCCGCACGCCGGCGTCACCACGCTCTGCGTGCGCAGCCGGATCGGATCGCAGCCGCGCCGCGTCAGCTCGCACCACACGCCCACGAGCGCGCGCCACAGCGGCTCCGACGACTCCCCCACCGGGCGATCGGTCGGCACCGCGCCCCACGCGATCCAACCGTCGGCATCGAGGTGGCGCGCCAACACGTCGGCGTCGTCGACAAGCGTGGTGGCAACCTCGACGCCGAGGACCTGCGGGCCGGCTTCGAGCGCGAGGCGCACGTCGCCCGCCCCGCAGACGTGCACACCGGTGGGGCACGCGGGCGCGGCAAGGGCGCCGGAGAGCACGTCGACCGCCGCCTCGTGCTCGATGGGGGTATCGGACTTCCGCCACGCGACGAGCGCCGGCTCGTCGAAGAAGAGCACGAGCGAGGACCGTGGAAGTCGCTCGTCGACGAGCTCCTCGACCGCGACCGCCCACGCCCGCGCCGCTTCACCTCCGCGCCGGAACGCCTGCGATGCGGGGACCCCGCATTGCTTCAATGCCAGGCCGATCGTCAGCGGGCCGGCGATCTGCACCTTCACGCGCGGCGGTGGGGCCACCCCGTTCCCCGCCGCGGCAAGGAACGCGAGCAAACCGGCGTGCGCTTCGTCGTCGAAGACCGCCACCGGCGGTGTGTTGCCGACGCCGTCGACGGAGATCGACCCATCCGGGCGTACCGTGACCTCCGGAAGTGCACGCGCCCACTGCGCGACGATTCCTTCGAGTGGCGTGCGCGCGGGCAGTTGCGGCGCAGCGGGAAACCGCGGGTGCGCGCGGAGGACGAGCTGCGCAGCGTCGTGCGGATCGGTGTGAGGCAGGCTGCCGATTGCCGTGGCGAGCGCCGGCGCGAGGGGTGGTGCTTGCAGATCGCCGCCCATGAGGCTCGTACTATACGCATGGTTCTCGAAGTCCCCGGAGGCGACTCGCGCCGATGATGTTGTGGTTGGTGCGCGTGGCATGGGCTTCGCTCCCCATCACCGCCGGACCCGCGGCGGCACGCTCGGTCGAAGGCTGGTCGACGCCTCCGCGCGTCGCCGCAGAGGTCCTGCTGTGGGCAGCGTGGGCGGTCGCGCTCGTCGCGCTGCTCGCACCGCGTCCCGTCGGCCTCACGATCGTGCGCGTCGTAGCGCCGTCGTTCGTCGTGCTGGCGGCGGTGGTGTTCGTCATCGGCGCCGCCGACGCGCTGGAGGCCGGCGCTGCCTTGGCGGCAACGCTCGTCGCCGCCGCCCTCGCTCTTGCCGTGCCGGCGGTGGCGATCGCATGCGCGAACGGGGTCGCGTACGGCGACGAGCGGCGCTATCCCCTGCGCACCCCGCCTTCGTTGTGGATCGGGCTGTTACCACTGGCGCCGTTGATCGTCGCCGCCGGTCTCGCCGCCGGGCCGCTGCTCCTGGCGGACGGGCGCATCCTGCCCGGCATCGTTGCGCTGGTCGTCGGCGTCCCTGCGGCTGCGTTCGCCGCGAGGTCGCTGCACGCCTTGTCCCGGCGTTGGGTAGTTCTCGTCCCCGCGGGGCTCGTGCTCGTCGACCCGCTGACGCTGCCTGATCCGGTCTTGTTCACGCGCGAGCGCATCCATTCGCTGCGCGCGATGCAACGCGGCGAAGGTGCGCCGACGGGCGCGCTCGACCTGCGGCTCGGCGCCACGATCGACTCGATGGCGCTCATGCTCGATCGCCCGACCGAGTTCCTCCAGGCGCGCCGGGGACGACGCGCCTCGATCCCCGTGAACACGATCGACATCCGCTTCGCAGCCATACAGGGCAACGAGCTGTTGACGACCGCCGCCACCCGCCGCATCCGCGTGAACCTGTGACAGATCACGGCGTGGCTCCCGCCGTGTCGGTGTTGATCGTCGGCGAAGCAGAATCGGGAGCCGAAGCGCGTCCGCGGACGGCCGCCGTGGCAAGGAGCGGAAAGGAGCTCGACACATGCGCATCGAGTCCTCGGTGATCTCGGTCTCGTGGATCCCGTCCGAAGCGGTGACGGGCATGACCAAGCTGCCGTTCGAGGTCGGGTTCACCCACTACGACAACCCGCCCCCCGACGAGATCCAGGACCTCGAAGCGCTCGGCGCCGCCGACGGCTTCCGATTCGCGAACCGGCTCGGCGCGTGGATCGAGGTCCAGGACGGCCGGATCATCGGTCACGGCTACGCGGGCGGAGCAGTCATGGGCTCCACGACCGTGCGACTCGGCAAGCAGGCGACCTTCGCCGCCGTCGGGTTCCCCGACATCCGGCGCGACCCGGAGGTCTCGCCGTCCTCGGTGCGGTTCGTGCAGACCGCGGGTGGCCGTCCTGCGATCCCCGCGCCGCGACGTGTGAGCCACCCGCCGTTCGTGCAGCTCAAGGGGCCGACCGTCTGGACGACGCTCGCGCTCACCCTGAACGTCGACGGGACGTCACGGTTCGAGCTCTCGGGCGCGAGCCCGTTCCCCCGCCACTGGGTCTACGACGACACCGGGCGGCTGACGCAGAAGGCCGGGCTCACCGACTTCAAGGAGTGGTACCGGCACGCGTTCGGCAAGCACACGCCGTGGGGCGACGAAGACTCGCGGGCGCTCGTCACGACAGCCGAGACTGCGCTGGAGCGCGAGCTGTCGCAACTGATCATGAGCGGAGGCGGAAAGCCAAAGATCAAGAAGCTCCGCAAGGGCAAGACACTCACGAAGCAGGGAGAGCCCGGCGACGAGGTGTTCCTGCTCCTCGACGGCGTGCTCGCGGTCGAGGTCGACGGCGAGCCGCTGGCCGAGCTGGGACCGGGCGCGATCCTCGGCGAGCGCGCCGTCCTCGAAGGCGGCGTGCGCACCTCCACCTTGCGCGCCGTTACCAAGTGCAAGGTCGCCGTGGCCCCGGCCGACCGCGTCGATCCCGACGCGCTCACCGAGCTCGGCCGCCAACACCGCCGCGAAGAGAGGTGACGCGCCCACCCCCGATGCGTGCGTGGAGCATCACTATGTTGCTTCAGGAACGCATCGGCCCTGGCTCAGGTCGCGATGCCGCCGCCGAGGAGGGTGTCGCCGTCGTAGAGCGCGACCACCTGTCCCGGCGCCACACGTGGCTGGGGGCGCGCGAAGCGCACGATCGAGCCGTCGAGTGTGCCTGACAGGGGCGTGCCGTGCGCGCGCACCTGCACGTTGAACGCACAACCTGCGGGCGGTGGTTCGTGCACGAAACGGATGTCGCGAAGCTCGACGGTGTCGCGGAGGAGGTCGTCACGGCGGCCGAGCACGACCGTGGCCGTGGGTGCATCGAGGTCGACGACGTACCGGCGCTCGCCGGTCGCAACGCCGACGCCGCGCCGCTGCCCGATCGTGAACGCGGCGACGCCGTCGTGGCCGCCGAGCACCTCACCGCCGGTGTCGACGACTGGGCCGGGGCGGGCGCCGGCGCGCTCGGTCACGAATCGCTCACGGGACCCGCGCGTGATGA
>JALZAA010000020.1 GCA_030948625.1 Actinomycetota bacterium | reverse complement strand
ACCCCCCGGTACCCGCCGGATGGAAAGCGATGTCGAAGTCGCCGAATCGTGTCGTGAGGTTGACGACGTTCACTTGTCGGAGGAACTCCGCATCCGGGGAGAACACAACACCTTCGGGATCTGCGTCAGAGCGGAGGCGCGCGTCCACGTCGCTCAAGGTGGCTGCGAGGCGCTCGAGGTTCTCGGGTGACCGGTCGGGGCAGATGTCCGCGTCGTTCGTGAGAGCGGAGGACCCGTAGAGCGTCGCTGCAAGCCCGCCGATGAGGACGTAGTCGACGTGGTGGAGTGTCAGCGCGTCGAAGAGCTCTTGGGGCTGAAGCGCCTTAGGCACGCGCGGGCTCGCGCTCGACCGCGCGCGCACGGGAGCGCAACCTGGAGACGTTTCGTACGGACTCGAGTCGCTCTGCAGGCGTCATCGCGAGGTTCTGGCGGATCTGGGCGCGGTCGACGTCGTCGTGACGGCGGAACGTCATGTCGGCCTCGAAGCCGCACGCCTCGAGGATCCGCGCCAGGGTGTCGACGCGAGGCGTGTCGCGGCCGCGTTCCCAGTTGGAGACGGCGGACTGGGTCGTTGCCAGTCGCCGGGCGAGCTCGGCCTGCGTCAGGCCGGCCAGTCGGCGGGCCTCGCGGATGAGAGCGCCGCTCCCGAGCATGCGCAAGGCGTATCGGTTGGGCCGGTCCTTTGCCATGCGCATATGGTATCCCATATGTCCGATCGGCCATTCCATATAGTGGCCGCCGCCGGCGTCGCGGCGTCGCCCACGGCCGATAATCACCGACGATGAGCGCATCAGAAGAGAGAACCGATCCCTGGGAGCGGCACGCGGGGTGGTGGCAGGAGCGGTACACCGACGGCGCCGATGCCGAGTACGAGGAGCAGGTGCTCCCGCTGGTCGACGAGTACCTGGCCGGGGCGACGCGCGTCGTCGATGTCGGGTGTGGCGAAGGGCAGGTCGCGCGGCGCGTCGCCAAGCTGGGCGCTGAGGTCGTCGGTGTCGACCCGACCGTCGCGCAGGTGACCGTCGCTCGTGAGCGCGGCGGCGGGCCCCACTACGTGCTGGCTACGGCCGAGGCGATGCCGCTGCGCGACGCGTCGTTCGACGCCGGGCTGTCGTGCCTGGTCTTCGAGCACCTCGACCCGTTCGAGCCCGCGATCGCCGAGGTCGGGCGCGTGCTCGCTCCGGGCGCGCGCTTCATGCTCTTTCTCAACCACCCGCTGCTCCAGGCGCCCGGGAGCGGGTGGGTGATCGACCACATCCTCGACGAGCAGTACTGGCGGGTCGGTCCGTACCTGCCCGACGACCACGCGATGGAGGAGGTTGCGCCGGGTATCGACCTGCCGTTCATGCATCGCCCGCTGTACCGGTACGTCAACGAGCTCGCGGCGCACGGCCTGTTCATCGAACGGGTGGAGGAGCCGCCGCCTGCGCCCGGTTTCCTCGCGCGTGCCCCCGAGTACACCGACGCCGCCACGATCCCGCGGCTTCTCCTGCTCGTGACCCGCAAGCGCGGAGACTGACGCCAAATCAGCGCGTCAGTCGACCTTCGCGGCCGCGGTCGGCGCGCCGGGGAGGTCGAGCATCCGCTGGAGCGCGACGCGCGCCCACTCGGCGGTGCGGTCGTCGACGACGATCTGGTTGACGACCTCGCCAGCAACAAGCGACTCGAGGCACCAGGCGAGGTGTGGGCCGTCGACGCGGAACATCGTCGAGCACGGGCAGATCAGCGGATCGAGGGACACGACAGTCTTGTCCGGGTGGTCCTCCGCCATCCGCTGCACCATGTGGATCTCGGTGCCGATGCCGAGTACCGCGCCCGGGGGCGCTGCGTCTGCCCACTCGAGAATGCGCTCCGTCGAGCCGACGCGGTCCGCGAGCTCGACCACCTCGTGGGCGCACTCCGGATGCACGATCACCTCGCCGCCGCGGTGCTCGGCACGGAACGCGTCGACGTGCTCGGTCCGGAAGCGCTGGTGGACGGAGCAGTGACCCTTCCACAACAGAAACGTCGCTCCCTTGACGTCGCGCTCCTCGAGCCCGCCGAGGTCGTGACGAGGGTTCCAGACACGCATGTCGGCACCGTTGAATCCCATGTCGTACGCGGTGTTGCGCCCGAGGTGCTGGTCGGGGAAGAACAGGACCTTGTCACCGCGGGCGAGCGCCCAGTCGAGGATTGCCCGCGCGTTCGAGCTCGTGCACACGGCACCACCGTGCTCGCCGACGAACGCCTTGAGCGCGGCTGACGAGTTCATGTACGTGATCGGCACGATGCGGTCGACATCGGTGACGCCGGACAGCGATTCCCAGCACTCCTCGACCTGGTCGAGGTCGGCCATGTCGGCCATCGAGCAGCCGGCGTTGAGATCGGGGAGGACAACGCGCTGATGCACGCCGGTCAGGATGTCGGCCGACTCGGCCATGAAGTGGACACCGCAGAACACGATGTCGGTCGCCTGGTCGTCGTCTGCCGCGAACCGTGCCAGCTTGAACGAGTCGCCGCGCTCGTCAGCCCACTTGATCACCTCTGGCCGCTGGTAGTGGTGCCCGAGGACGAGCAGCTTCGAGCCGAGCTCGGCTTTTGCGTCGGCGATCCACGTGTCGATCTCTTCGGCTGACGCGAGGGTGTAGCGGTCCGGCAGGGGGGCCTGTAGTCGCAACATGGGTTCGATCCCTTTCGGGAAGCCCCGGTTCTGGCCGGCGGGGACAGCCTGGTCGCCCACCGCGGGGTTGTCGGCCCCGGGACTGATATGTGGCCGGAATGCCAGGCCGGCCTCACAGAAGTGTAACGCTGGCGCATCGCCGTCTCATCCCGGATCCGTTCTCCCGCGCCCGTGTCGACGCGGCGCTTTTTGGTCCTGTTCGCGGTCCTCGCCGGCCTGCGGATCGCCGTCGTGCCGTTGGCGCTCGCCTCCGACGGGACGCAGCCGAGCCGGTACAACATCCTTCCCGGGGACGCGATCCGCTTCCACAACATCGCGATCAGCGACGGCCGTCCCTATCGCGACTTCGAGGTCGAGTATCCGCCGGTGATGCTGGCGGCGATCGAGGCGATCGACGGCGGCGACGTCCGGTCGACGACTGTCCGGCTGATGTGGTCGCAGCTCGTGCTCGACATCGCCATCGCCGTCGTCGTCGTATGGGGCTGGGGGCGCCGCGCCGGCATCGCGTACCTCGTGCTCGGCCTGCCGTTCCTTCTCTATCCCTTCCTCTATCTCCGGCTCGACCTCCTGTCGGTCTTCCTCGCCGTCCTCGGTGTCGCTCTGGTCCGACGACGACAACCGGCATTGGGCGGCGCCGCGCTCGCTGTCGCGTGCTTCGCCAAGCTCTGGCCCGTCGTGCTCGTGCCGATGCTGATCGTGCGGCGGGCATGGTGGGCACTCGGGGCGTTCGTGGGTGTGGGTACGGCCGGCCTGGCGGCGTGGGTGGCGTGGAGCGGTACCGACGGGCCGGTCCAGGTGGTGACCCTCCGTGGCGCCAAGGGCTGGGAGTTCGAGAGCACAGTCGGCGCCGTCGTGCGCAGCGTCGGCAACGTCACGCCGCGCATCGAGTCGGGCGCATGGAGGGTCGGCGACGTGGGTGACGTGACGCGCAATCTCCTGACCCTTGCGGTCGTCGCCGCGGCGGCGCTCGTGTGGGTCGTCGCGTCGCGAGCCCAGCCCAACGGGCCCCGCGTCCTCGACGGCCTGGCGCCGGTTGCGGCGATCGTGGCCTTCCTCGTGCTGTCGCCGTTGCTGTCGCCACAGTTCCTCGCCTGGCTCCTGCCGTTCGCGGCCATCGCGGCCGTGTACGGCGAGCAGCTCGTGGCCGGCCTGACCTTCGTCGTCATCGCGCTCAGCGTGGCCCTGCTGGCCCTCCTGACAGAGCTCATCCACGGCGAGACGCTGTCGCTGTACGTGCTCGCCGCCCGCAACGTCGTGCTCGTGGCGTTGCTGGCTGTCCTTGCCGTCCGGCTGGTGCGTGCGACCGGGTGGCGACGCGCCCCCGCCGGCCTGCAGCCCGCGGCCGAGGTCGCCGCTTGACCGGCGCCGTCGCCGCGTAGCAAACGCGAATCCGGCCGAAATCGGCTTCCCAGCCGCGACAATGGGGGTGATGCTCGAGCGCCCCGAAACCGGCACCATCCCGACCGGCCCCGGCGCGTACCTGTTCAAGGACGCCCAGGGCCGGGTGATCTACGCGGGCAAGGCCAAGAGCCTCCGGAGCCGACTCTCCAACTACTTCGCCCCCGCGGCTCAGTTGCCGGAGCGGACGCGGCAGATGATGACCGTCGCCGACGCCGTCGAGTGGATCGAGGTGCGCAACGAGGTCGAGGCGTTCTTCCTCGAGTTCAACCTCATTCAGCGGCACCGCCCCCGCTTCAACATCCGACTCAAGGACGACAAGTCGTACCCGTTCCTCGCCGTGACGCTCGACGAGGAATGGCCTCGTGCGATGGTGATGCGCGGCGCCAAGCGCAAGGGCGTTCAGTACTACGGGCCCTTCGCGCATGCCTACGCGATCCGGGAGACGCTCGACCTGCTCCTGCGGACATTCCCGATCCGGACGTGCACGCAGGCCAAGTTCGACCGCCACCACCGGCTCGGCCGCCCGTGCCTCTACGCCCACATCGAGAAGTGCGTCGCGCCGTGCGTCGGCGCTGTGGAGGGCGAGGACTACGACCACCTCGTCGCCGATCTGCTCGAGTTCCTCGACGGGAACCACGCCCCGGTGCTCGACCGGCTCGAGAAGCAGATGCACGAGGCGTCCGACTCGCTGGAGTTCGAAC
>JALZAA010000015.1 GCA_030948625.1 Actinomycetota bacterium | reverse complement strand
CCGCGCCCCTGCCCGCACCGGCGCCGCCGCGACCCGAGCGCCGTCCGGAAGCACGGGGCGCCCTCCGGCTCCGGATCCTGGAGCCGGCGGGACGCCGAGGGGAGACCCACGCCATCGACAGGGAGCTGACGGTCGGTCGCGGGGCCGGATGCGCGATCGTGCTGGCTGACGACACGTACGTCTCGCAGCTCCACGCGCGGCTGTTCCAGCAGAACGGTGAGGGCTACGTCGAAGATCTCGGCTCGACCAACGGCACGTTCGTGAACGGGAAGCCGACCACGGGCGCCACGCGGCTGCGACGTGGCGATCAGGTCCAGTTCGGGCAGGCGGTCGCCGAGGTCGTCAAGTGAGGAGAAGGACCACCCGATGAGCCCGTTCAAGCTGGTCGCCGCCGGCATCACCGACGTCGGCCGCATCCGCGACGGCAACGAAGACGGCTTCCTCGACGAGGCCCACCGCCTCAATCTCGTCGCGGTCGCCGACGGGATGGGCGGCCATCGCGGCGGCGAGGTGGCGAGCGCCACAGCGCTCGCGGCGCTGCGGCAAGCCATGGCGTCCGGCGAGTCGCTCCGCGACGCCATCGAGGGCGCCAACGACGCCGTGCTCGAGAGGTCCGGGTCGGACCGCGAGCTCGAGGGCATGGGCACGACGTTGACGGCCGGGACGCTCGGGACCGACGGGAACATGCTGATCGGGCATGTGGGCGACTCCCGTGCGTATCTGCTTCGCGACGTGCAGCTCAGCCAGATCACGAACGACCACAGCCTCGTCGAGGAGATGGTCCGCGGCGGTGAGCTCACACCGGAGCAGGCCGAGAGCCATCCGCGGCGCTCGATCATCACGCGGGCGCTGGGGATCGACGCGGCGGTGGACGTCGACGTGTACCCCGTGCACCTCCACCCAGGCGACCGGATTCTGCTGTGCTCCGACGGGCTCACGACGATGCTCCGCAGCGACGAGATCGAGGGGATCCTCGATGACGAGCCCGACGCCCGGCGGGCGGCCCAACGGCTCGTCGACGCGGCCAACGCCGCCGGCGGCGAGGACAACATCACCGCGCTCGTGGTCGAGGTCATCGAGGACGACGACACCGGCGTGTTCCAGGCCGCGCCGGCCAACGCCGCGGAGCACGAGGACGACCAACGCGACGCGACCGAGACAGCGCCCCGGCGTCCACGCAAGCGGCGGAGCCGGGGCCGGCGGATCGGCCTGACGCTGCTGTGGATGCTCCCCGTCCTCGCCATCCTGGCGCTCGCGCTCGGCGCCGTCGGTTGGTACGCGCGCGGGACGTACTTCGTCGGCGTGAACAAGAGCCGCGTGACGGTTTTCAAGGGTCGCCCGGGCGGCGTCCTCGGTTGGGACCCGACGGTCGAACGCCGCACCACAATCAGCACCAGTCAGCTCTCCGACAGCGAACGCGACGACGTCAACGCAAAGAAGACCTTCTCGTCGCGCGGCGGCGCCGACGCCTACGTGCGCCGCCTCCGCACGTCCATCACCGCGCGGACGCCCGCGACGACGGTCCCCACACCACCCGAGACGACGGTTCCGCCGATCACGGCCGCCCCGGCCGCGTTGAAGCCTTGAGCGTCCTCACCGCGAACTGGCGGCGGAACGCCGAGCTTTCGCTCGGCCTTCTCGCCGTCGTGATCACCACCGGGGGCTACGTGCTCGTGGCGCTGTCCCAGGGGCCGGCGCTGCCCGCCAACCTCTGGTTCTTCCTCGGCGTGCTCATCGGCCTGTACGTGCTGGCACACGTGGCGGTGCGCGCGCTCGCTCCCCGCGCCGACGCCACGCTGCTGCCGCTGGCGGCGCTGCTGAACGGCATCGGCTTCGTGACGATCACGCGCATCGACCGCGACGCGAAGGCTCAGCTCGCCCCCGCCCAGGCGGTGTGGACGGCGGTCGGCGTCCTCGCGTTCATCGGCACGCTCGCGTTCGTGCGCCGCGTCACGCAGCTCGAACGGTACAGGTACACGTTCTTGTTCTTCGGGATCGTCGCGTTGATGCTCCCGCTCATGCCGGGCATCGGTACCGAGATCAACGGCGCCCGGCTCTGGGTGCGCCTCGGACCGATCAACTTCCAGCCGGGCGAGGTCGCGAAGGTGCTCCTCGTCGTGTTTCTCGCCGGCTACCTCGTCGACAAGCGGGAGGTGCTCGCACGCGGGGTGCGCCAGATCGGGCGGCTCCGTCTCCCGGCTGCCAAGCATCTCGGCCCGCTCTTCCTCGCCTGGGGCTTCTCGCTCGTCGTGATGCTCCGCCAGAAGGACCTCGGATCCTCGCTCCTCTTCTTTGCCGTGTTCGCCGTGATGCTGTACATCGCCACCGAGCGGACCGCGTTCCTCATCGCGGGCGGGGCGCTGTTCGTCCTCGGTGCCGCCATCGGCTACGCCCTGTTCGGTCACGTGCAGGATCGTGTCTCCGTCTGGGTCGATCCGTGGAAGGTGAGCCAGGGGCACGGGTTCCAGATCGTCCAGTCGCTGTTCGCCTTGGGCACCGGGGGTTTCGCCGGCACGGGGCTGGGGCTCGGACGGCCCAACATCATTCCCAACGCGGCCACGGACTTCGTGTTCTCGGCCATCGGCGAGGAGCTCGGTTTGCTCGGCACCGCGGCGGTCATCGTCGGGTTCCTGCTGTTCGTGGGCGCCGGCTACCGCATCGCCGTGCAGGCCGACCGCCCGTTCCCGAAGCTCTTCGCCGCCGGTCTCACGAGCATCATCGGGATCCAGACGTTCATCATCATCGGCGGCGTGACGCGCCTGATCCCGCTCACCGGCATCACGCTGCCGTTCGTGTCGTACGGCGGGTCGTCGCTGATCGCAAACTTCGTGGTGCTCGCGCTCTTGCTTCGCATCTCCGACGAGACCGCCGAACGCGCCGGCAGAACGCCCACGCGCGCGGGCGCGGTCACGCACCGGTGAACCGCGCCATTCGCAGGGTAGGGATCGGCGTCACGGTCGTCGTCCTCCTCCTCGTCGCCCAGCTCACGTACCTCCAGGTGTACGACGCCGACAATTTGGCGAACGATCCGCGCAACATCCGTGCCGCTCTGCGCGACTTCTCGCGTCCTCGCGGCAAGATCGTCACCGCCGACGGCCAGATCCTGGCCCGCTCGGTGAAGACTGGCGACGAGCTCAAGTTCCAGCGCCTCTATCCGACAGGACCGCTGTTCTCTCAGATCGTCGGCTACCAGTCCTTCGCGTTCGGCGACAACGGCGTCGAGCGGACGTACAACAGCGAGCTCGCGGGTCGCGACCCGCTGCTGCAGATCAGAAACGTCGGCGACGTGCTCGCCGGCAAGGAGCCGATCGGAAACGTCGTTCTGTCGCTGAATGCCGCCCTCCAAGGCGTGGCGCGTGACGCGCTCGGCAACCAGCGCGGCTCGGTTGTCGTGATGAACCCGAAGACGGGCTCGATCCTGGCGATGTACTCGAACCCGAGCTACGACCCGCAGCCGTACGCGGGCCACAACTCCAACGACGTCCAGGCGTACAACCAACTGCTTCGCGCGAATCCCGACAAGCCCGACCTGCCGCGCGCGTACCGCGAGCGCTACCCACCCGGCTCGACGTTCAAGGTCCTCACGACGTCGGTCGCGCTCGGCCTCGGGCAGGTCACTCCCGAGACGAACTTCCCGACGCTTTCGCAGCTCCCCTTGCCGCAGACGACCAACACGCTGAAGAACTTCGGCGGCGAGTCGTGCGGCGGAACGCTGGCGCGGAGCTTCCAGCAATCGTGCAACACGACGTTCGGACAGATCGGGCTCGACCTCGGGGACCGGTTCCCGCCTGGGCTGGAGCAGTTCGGGATCTACTCGGCGCCACCGCTCGACGTCGCGCCGGGCGCGGCCCAGAGCACCGGGCCGCCGCCCGGGTCGTTCCAGCAGAACAAGCCCAACTTCGCGTTCGCCGGCATCGGCCAGGGCGACGTCTTCGTCACCCCACTCGAGATGGCGCTGGCGGCGTCGGGGGTGGCGAACAGCGGCCAGATCATGCAGCCCCACGTCGCGGACCGGATCACCGACGGCGACGACAACTCGGTGAAGTCGATCGACCCCAAAGCGTGGCGGACGGCGATGTCGCCCCAGGTCGCGGCGACCGTGACGCAGCTGATGATCTCGGTCGTCGAGGGCGGTACCGGGACCGCGGCGCGCATCCCCGGCGTCTCCGTGGCGGGCAAGACGGGCACCGCGCAGAACCAGACCGGCGCGCCACACGCGTGGTTCGTCGGATTCGCGCCCGCCGAGGATCCCCAGGTCGCCGTCGCGGTCATCGTCGAGCACGGAGGTGACGTGGGAAGCGAGGCGACGGGTGGGAAAGTGGCGGCGCCGATCGCGGCGCAGATGATGCGAACGGTGCTCGGACGTTGACGGCAATGGCCGCGAATGAGTGCACAACTAGGGTTCTGGACCGATGACGCAGCTGGCTGAAGTCTTCTCGAATCGTTACGAGATCCAGCGCGGCATCGCTCGGGGTGGCATGGCCGAGGTATATCTCGCGCGCGACCAGCTGCTCGATCGTCCCGTTGCCGTCAAGGTCCTCTTTCCCGAGTATGCGCGGGACGAGAGCTTCGTCGAGCGGTTCCGGCGCGAGGCCCAGAGCGCAGCGAATCTGACTCATCCGAACATCGTCGCGATCTACGACTGGGGTCAGGAGCGGGGCACGTACTTCATCGTGATGGAGTACGTGCGAGGCCGGTCACTGCGTGACGTCGTGCAGATCAACGGGCCGTTCTCGGCGCGGCACACGGCGGAGATCGGCGCCGAGATCGCGACTGCGCTCGAGTTCGCGCACCGCAATGGGGTCGTGCACCGTGACGTCAAGCCCGGCAACGTGCTGCTCACCGCGGACGGGGACGTCAAGGTCACCGACTTCGGCATTGCGCGCGCCGGGACCAGCGAGTCGCTCACACAGACCGGTGCCGTCATGGGCACGGCCGCGTACTTCTCGCCCGAGCAGGCCCAGGGTCTTCCCGTCGACGGACGGTCCGATGTGTATTCGCTCGGTGTGGTGCTCTACGAGATGGTGACGGGCGTGCCGCCGTTCAGCGGCGAGAGCCCGGTCGCGGTGGCCTACAAGCACGTTCGTGAGGATCCGCTGCCGCCTTCGGAGCACGGGGGCGACGTGCCGCCGGACCTCGAGCACATCATCCTCACCGCGATGGAGAAGGACGTCGACGCTCGGTACCAGACCGCCGACGCCCTACGCAGCGACCTGGTGCGCTTCGAGCGGGGGCAGCCGCCGCTGGGTGGGCCTGTAACCGGCGCCGTCGTCGGCAACACCGCGGCCGCCGCCGCGCCCACGCAGGTTGCGCGGGCAGCTGCGCCACCGCCCGGGCAGGGCGGCGGCGACCAAGACGCGCACCGCAAGCGCATCGGTGCGATCGTCGCCGGCTTGCTGGGGGTGGTCCTGATCGCGGCCGTCGTCATCGGCCTGATCGCCCTCAGCGGTGGGGGCGGAGGCGGGGGCGGGCAGACGATCGAGGTGCCCAACGTCATCAGCAAGCCGTTCGCCGAGGCCGACCAGGCCCTCAAGCTCACGGGGTTCAAGGTCAAGCGCACCGACGTCGAAGGGAAGGACCCGCCGGATCTCGTGCTCGGGCAGAAGCCGAGCGGGGGCGAGAAGCTCAAGAAGAACGGCACGGTCGAGCTGTCGGTCAGCAAGGCGTCGTTCACGATGCCCGACGTGCGGGGCAAGACGCGCAGCGAGGCCGTGAACCTGCTCATCGGCGTCGGCCTCCAGAATCCCAACGCCAGCGTCGCAAGCACCGAGGTCGAGAGCGACCAGCCGCCGGGCACCGTCGTCGGTAGCGACCCCGCCGTGGGCACGCAGGTGCCCAAGGGCGGTCCGGTTGCGCTGCAGATCGCCAAGGAGCCTCAGGTCCAGGTGCCGAACGTGGCGGGCCAGGAAGCCGCGACGGGGCAGCAGCTCCTCCAGCAGG
The DNA here is from genome assembly GCA_030948625.1 of Actinomycetota bacterium. Lineage (GTDB taxonomy): Bacteria > Actinomycetota > Acidimicrobiia > IMCC26256 > JACDBD01 > JALZAA01. Next base: position 4,122 of record JALZAA010000015.1, on the reverse strand, counting down.
CGGGGTTCCAGGTGACGGTGCAGAGCGAGGAGAGCGAAACCGTCCCGAGCGGGCGCGTCACGCGCACGGACCCCGGCGCCAACGCGATGGTCAAGCGGGCGTCGGCGGTGAAGATGTTCGTGTCCACGGGCCCGATGAACGTCCAGGTGCCGAACGTCGTGGGTCAGGCGCAGGGTCAGGCCACCCAGACGCTGCAGGGCGCCGGCTTCCAGGTCTTCGTCTCGCCTCAGGGCACCAACAACCCGGCAGACAACGGCAAGGTGCTGGCCCAGAACCCGTCGGCGGGGCAGCAGGTCCCGAAGGGCTCGGGCGTCACGCTGACGATAGGCAAATTTCCGCCGTAGCCGTGGCTGAGATCACGGCCTGGTATGCCCGCAATGGGCGGCACGACCTGCCGTGGCGGCAGACGCGCGACCGCTGGGCCGTCCTCGTGTCCGAGGTCATGCTCCACCAGACGCAGGTTCAGCGCGTCGCGGCGGCGTGGCCGAGTTTTTTCGCGCAGTTCCCGCGTCCCGACGCGATGGCGGCGGCCGGACCAGGCGCGGTGATCGCCGCGTGGGGAACGCTGGGCTACCCGCGCCGTGCGCGCCGGCTCTGGGAAGCGGCGGGGGTCATCACCGAGCACGGATGGCCCGACGACCTCGCCGCGCTACCGGGCGTCGGCCGGTACACCGCGCGCGCCGTCGCAGCCCAAGTCGATGACGCCGACCTGCCCGCGGTCGAAGTGAACGGTCGGCGCGTCGCGGAGCGCGTCGAGGGACACGCCCTGTCGGACCGCGACGCCGAGACGATCATGCGCGAGATCGGCGCGCCACTGCGGGGCCGGGAACGTTTGCTTGCACTCATGGACGTGGGCGCAGTCGTGTGCCGGGTGCGGGAGCCGCGGTGCGAGGAGTGCCCGCTGCTGCGGCGGTGCGTGACCCGGGGTGTACGCGACGGCGAACGCCGGTCGAGCCAGGGGAGGTTCGAGGGATCCTTCCGCCAACGCCGGGGCGGCATCATGGCCCGCCTGCGTGCGGGCGAGGCCGTGGACGCGGCGTCGCTCGACCACGACGCCTTGGCGTCACTGATCGCCGATGGCCTCGCCGTCATCGACGACGAGGCCATCGCGCGTCTTCCTTGATCGTGTTCCCTGCTCAGGTGCCCGCGAGCGGAGCCGACAGGATGAGCTTCGCCACCTCTGCGGGCGCGTCCAGTTGCGGGAAGTGGTCGACGCCCGGAATGGTCAGCGCCTCGGAGCGCGGGAACAGCGCGGCGAGAGCCCGACCCTGCTCGGGCGACAGGTAGCGGTCGCCTTCGCCGAATACGGTGCGGACGGGCGCCGGGAACGACCGGAGCTCGGCCTCCCGCTGTGTGTTCGCGACCACCGCCGGGGTCAGATCGGCGTTCAGCTGGAGGAACGGCCCCACCGTGCTGGGCTTCGCGTCGAACTGCCGGTACAGCAGCGGCACGAACTCCTTTCGGACATCAGGATTCCTGATAAAGCCGCCGACCTGGAAGTCGTAGAGCCAACGGAACTCGCGCGGTGACTTCGCGAAGTGGTCCGTGAGCCGCTGGAACTCCGGGGTCGAGAACAGCCGGATGGCCTCGGGCGGGTTGGGTGGCGCCCCGGGAAGGAGGCTGTAGAAGGTGTTGAGGGCCACGATGGCGGCCACCCGGTCGGGGTGGTCCAGCGCCCAGTTGATCCCCGCGGGCCCCGATGCGTCGTGCGGCACGAGAACCACCTTGTCGAGACGGAGGCCATTCACGACCGCGTCGAGGTCGTCCTTCTGGTTGGCGAACGTGTACTGGTGGTCCTGTGGCTTGTCCGACTCTCCCCAGCCGAGGAAGTCGAACACCACGACGTGGCGACCGCGAAGGTGCGGGACGAGCCGGTCGTACAGGTGGTGATTGTCGGGAAAGCCGTGCATCAGCACGATGGCCGGGCCCGCTCCGGCCTGCTCCCGGGCGTGGATGCGATACGGGCCCCGCTGGACCCAGCGGTCGCGGAAGCCGCTTCCTTGGGTGGAGCTCACCCCGTGAGTGTCGCTCGCCGCGGCGGACGAGACCGTCGCCCAGGCGATCGGGATGGCGATGGCGAGTGCACTTGCGATGAGGGTGGTGCGTCGTAGGCTCATGGTTTGATACCCTAACTGAGTGATATGAAAAAACAAGTCACCACTCCTATGACACAAGTCTCAGAGTAGGATCGTCACATGAGCCGCACCTACGAGCAGTACTGCCCCGTGGCGCGAGCGCTCGAGATCGTCGGCGAGCGCTGGACCCTGCTGATCGCCCGCGAGCTTCTTCTCGGCCCACGACGCTTCACCGACCTCATGACCGGCCTCCCCGGCATCAGCGCGAACGTGCTCGCGAGCCGCCTGAGGGATCTCGAGGAAGCGGGCATGGTGTCGAAGCGGACGCTTCCGCCGCCCGCCGCATCCGCCGTCTACGAGCTCACCGACGACGCCGCCGGCCTGGTCACCGTCGTGGCGTCGATGGCCGAGTGGGGCATGACGATGCTCGGCCGACCCAGAAAGGACGACGAGGTTCGCGGAAGTTGGCTTCTGCTCGGCCTGGCCGTGACCGGCGCCGCGCCGGACGACATCGACGGGACGTTCGAGCTCCACATCGGCGACGAGGTCCTCCATGTCGACGTGCGCGACGGCAACCTGCACCCGCGCCAAGGCCCGGCCGTCGATCCCGCCGCCGTCATCACCGCCAGTGCTGCGACGTTCGCCGACCTTGCGCTCGGTCGCCTCGACTCCGAGGCCGCATTGTCCAAGGGACGTCTGACCCTGGCCGGCGACGCGACCGCGGCGCGCCGGCTGCTCGAGTCAGTGAGCCGGCCCTCCGGCTAGCGAACCGCGGCCGTCGTGGCCAGGAAGTTCCGCAACAGCGCGTGGCCCGACTCGGTGAGGATCGACTCCGGGTGGAACTGCACTCCCTCCACGGGCAGCTCGCGATGCCGCAAGCCCATCACCAACCCGTCCTCGCTCTCCGCGGTGACGGCGAGCACGTCGGGGACGGACTCACGATCGACCACGAGGGAGTGGTAGCGCGTGGCGGTGATGCGGTCCGGCAGCCCGGTGAATACGCCGGCGCCGTCATGGGAGATCGTCGACGTCTTGCCGTGCATCACACGGGGCGCGCGCACGACCTCGCCGCCGTACAGCTGCCCGATGCACTGGTGCCCGAGGCACACGCCGAGCACCGGAACACCCTGCTCGCCGAAGGCCCGGATCGCGTCGTTCGATACCCCGGCGTCCTCGGGCCGGCCGGGCCCGGGAGACACGAGCACGGCGTCGGGGACGAGCGCCTCGAGCTCGGGCAGCGTCACCTGGTCGTGTCGGTGCACGACCGGCTCGGCACCGAGCTCCCCCAGGTACTGCACCAGGTTGTAGACAAACGAGTCGTAGTTGTCGATCACCAGCACGCGGGGTGAGGCCACGAGCTCACGCTAACCAACGCCACGCGCCGAGCCGGCCTGTTTGCCGGGTACGCTCCCGCGCTGGCCGAGGAGGGAGATGCCCCGCTCGAAGAGCAAGCGCTCGCGATACACGCCACCGCCGCCGAAGAAGGCGCCGCAGAGCAAGCTGTGGGTGCCGGCGACGATGTTCACGATGCTCGCCACCGGCGTGGTCGTGATCGTGGCCAACTACCTCCAGCTCCTGCCGGGCGGTTCGGCCGAGAACCGCTACCTGTTCATCGGGCTGGGCCTCTTCACGGGCGGGGCGATCCTGTCGACGCAGTTCCGCTAGCCCCTGCCGTTGAGATCGGGCGAACGGAAAATGTCAACTGTGTAACTAGCCACAGGTTTTTCCACAGGGTGTGGAGAAACCGTGGACAATTGTCCGGCTCGGGACCTTCGGCAGCGCCCCGTCTCAGACCCGGACCATGTCCTCCCGGCAATGGCGCGGCGGCTCGGGGTCGTCGCCCTGCGCAGCCGTCATCACGACCGTGGTCCCGCAGATCGAGCACCGGAACTCGACGTCGACCGCCCGCAGATCCGCCGGATCAGGCTCCGGCTCCGGCTCGATCTGAAACTTCCGCAACAGGGCCGCCCCGATCACATAAATCGTGACGGCCCCGAGCAAGCCGACCACCACACGAACAATCGTGCCGACCACAGCCCCATTCTCC
>JALZAA010000007.1 GCA_030948625.1 Actinomycetota bacterium | reverse complement strand
CGCACCGACAGGTCGCCGAGCTTCTGGCGACTCTCGGAATAGGCGAGCTTCACCATGAGCGCGCCGTCGCCGGGTGAGCCGGTGCGAGCGGCTCGGGTCACGTTGCGCTTCGTGAGCGCCCATACGGCGTCGAGCTCGGCCACCACGTGTCCGAGCTCGTGCCGGTGCGCAGGGTCGCGTGTGGACATCGCAAGGTCCTCGGCCATGCGCCGCGCCTCCACGAGCTCGCTCACGAACGCGGTGCCGCGCTCGAACGCGAACGTCACCTGCGTGATGCGCCAACCGTCGTTCTCGGCGCCGACGCGGTTCGCCACCGGCACGCGCACCTCGTCGAGGAACAGCTCGGAGAACTCGGAGGAGCCGAGCACGGTGTCGATGGGACGAATGTCGATACCCGGGCTGTCCATCGGCAGGATCAGCCAGCTGATGCCGCGGTGCTTCGGCGCATCGGGATCGGTGCGGACGAGGAGCTCGCCGTAGTCGGCGATGTGCGCGAAGGAGCACCAGATCTTCTGGCCGCTGACGACGTAGTCGTCGCCGTCGCGGACGGCGCGCGTCCGGAGCGAGGCGAGGTCTGAGCCGGCGCCCGGCTCCGAGAACCCCTGGCACCACACCTCGTCGCCGCGCAGGATCGGTGGGAGGTACCGGGCCTTCTGCTCCTCATTGGCCTCCGTCATGATCGTCGGCCCCGCGTGTAGCGACCCGACGAAGTTCACCCCGACGTACGGCGCCCGGGCGCGCGTCGTCTCCTCGAGGAACACGAGCTGCTCCGACGGGGAGGCGTCGCGACCGCCGTAGGCCCGCGGCCAGTTGATGCCGGCGTACCCGCCGTCGAACAGGCGACGCTGCCACTCGGTGTCGAACCGCCGCCGCCCGGCCCAGTCGTCCCAGGCCGGATGGCTCGGCATCTGGGGCAACGTCCGCTCGAGCCAGTCCCGGAGCTCGGCCCGGAACGCCTCGTCGGACTCGGAGTACCGCAGGTCCATGCTTCTCCTAACCCGCCGCCGCCACGGGCCGGAGTGTACGAGGTGGATCTGACGAGGCGTCAGGCGAGGAGGCCGGCGCGGAGCGACTCCACACGATGTGGAGCGAGCCCGTGCGCTTCGAGGTAGCCCTCGATCGACGAATGCTCGGCGCGGAGCCGGCTCAGCACCGAGACCATGGTCGCGGCCTCGGCGGTGAGCAGCCTCTCGTTGTCCTCCACCTCGGCCGCGAGGCCGCGTGCCGTGGCACGGGCCCGGTTCCGCTCGACGAGGATCGGCAGGATGCCGGCCGTCAGCGCATAGTCGGCAGCGACGGTCTCGTCGGAGACGCCGAGCACACTCAGAACCATGGCGGCCACGAGCCCGGTGCGGTCCTTTCCGCCGGCGCAGAAGAAGACGACAGGATGCCCGTCGGCATCGGCGATCAGCTCGACGACAGCCGCGATCCGGTCGCCGAAGCGCTCGAGCATGAGGAGATAGATGTCGTCGAGCGCGAGGTCGGCCGGTGTATCGCTGTCGCGTCGCCGGCGTGTCTCGTCCACGATCGGCCGATGGTGCACGACGACGCCGGCGTCGAGCACAGGCCGATGGGGATGGTCGTCCACCTCGTGGCCGGCACGGAGGTCGATCGCGGTGCGCAATCTCAGCGTCTCGACGATGTACCGCAGGTCCGCGTCACTGACCGACGCCAGCGAGTCGCTGCGGAAGACGCGCCCGTGTCGCACGACGCGCCCGTCGGCGCACTCGTAACCGCCGAGGTCCCGGAAGTTGGCGGGACCCTCGAGCTCGACGTGGCGCGCGGTGCTCAGAGGTCGAGCTCGAGCATTCGGATGGCGTTGCCACGAACGATCTTGTACACGACGTCGTCGTCCAAGCCTGCCATCAGCTCCTGAGCGACCTTCTTCGTGTCCGGCCACGTGGAGTCGGTGTGCGGGTAGTCGGTCTCGAACGTCGTGTTGTCGACGCCGACGGTGTCGAGCGACGCGATGCCGTGCCGGTCGCGGAAGAAGCATCCGAACACCTGGCGGTAGTAGTAGGTGGACGGCGGTTCGGGGATGATGTCGCGCACGCCACCCCAGGCGCGGTGTTCGAGCCACACATCGTCGGCGCGTTCGAGGATGTAGGGGATCCACCCGATCTGGCCTTCGCTGTACGCGAGCTTCAGCTCGGGAAACCGCACGAGCACTCCGGAGAAGAGGAAGTCCGTCATCGACGACATCGCGTTGCCGAAGCTGAGCGTGGCCGCGACGGCAACCGGCGCGTCGGCGGAGGTCGCCGGCATCTTCGACGACGAGCCGATGTGCATGCACACCACCGTGCCCGTCTCGGCGCACGCGGCGAAGAACGGGTCCCACTCCCCCGAATGGATGCTCGGAAGGCCCAGCGCGGGCGGGATCTCGCTGAAGCACACTGCGCGCGCGCCGCGCGCCGCGTTGCGGCGCACCTCGGCGGCGGCGACCTCGGCGTCCCACAGCGGGATGATCGGTAGCGGGATGAGTCGCCCGCCACTGTCGCCGCACCACTCTTCGACCATCCAGTCGTTGTACGCGTACACGCAGGCCTCGGCGAGCTCGCGGTCCTTGGCTTCGAGGAACGTTTGCCCGCAGAAGCGCGGGAACGACGGGAACGACAGCGACGCCTCGACCCAGTTCAACTCCATGTCGTCGATGCGCGCCTTCGGCTCGTAACAGCCGGGGCGCATCTCGTCGTACGTCATCGGCGACATGGTCATCTCGTCGCGGCTGTAGCCGACCGCCGCGACGTGCCGCTTGTGGATGTAGACGAGGTCCTCGTAGACCCAGCAGTCCGCCTGCGGGCCCTCGGGGTCGAAGGTCTGCTCGTACGTTCCCCCGCCGACGTGCTTCATGTGGCCGATGCCGCGCCGCTCGACCCGCGGCCCGTGCTCGCGGTGCTTCTCCGGAAGCCACGTCTGCCAGACGTGCGACGGCTCGACGACGTGGTCGTCGACGCTGACGATCTTCGGGAAGTCGTCCGCCACGCGGGGGCCCTCCGGGCGTAGATCTGACGGGTCGTCAGATTCTAGTGCGAGAGGTCCCGCTGCTGCGCCCTCAGAAGGGGCAGTTCGTGTCGGCGGGCGGAGCGGTCCCGTCGACGAGGTACGCGATGCCGAGGGCGTCGACGCACGAGTTCTGCGCGAGCAAGAAGGAGGTGTGCTGCGAGCCCTCGGCCACCACCAGGACCGAGGACGAGATGTCCTTGGACAACCCCTCGGCCCATTTCAGAGGGGTCGCGGGGTCGCCGGTCGTGCCGACGATCATGATCGGCGGCGCGCCGTCGACGGTGATCGGCGAAACGCTCTTCACCGGCGGCACAGGCCAGTACGCGCAGACGAGCCCGTAGTTCAGGAGCGACACGCCGATGCGTGGCGCGGCGGCGCGGAACTCGGCCTCGGCGGCCTGGAAGGCGTCCGGCGGCCCGACGGCAGGACCGTCGAGGCACCCGATCGCCCAGAACGCGGGCTGACTCGAGTCGTACGTGCCGTCACGCTGGCGTCCGGTGTACTGGTCGGAGAGGTCCAACATCTTGGCGCCGTCACCGCGCTGCGCGGCCGCCAGCGCCTGCTCCAGCACGCGGTATCCGAACTTGCCCGTATAGAGGGCTTGCGCGACGCCGATGTCGAACTCCCCCCCGCTGAGCACGCGACTACCCGCACGCAACGGTCTGGCGTCGATCTGGGCCGCGAGTCGGTCGAACGCGCCCGTCGGATCGCCGGCGTTGTAGAAGGAACATCTCGGGTTGGCCGCGCACTGGGCCAGGAACGCGTCGAGTGCGTTCTCGAAGCCGACGGCCTGCTCGACACCGAGCTGCACCCCGCTCAGGTTCGGGTCGACGGCGCCGTCGAGCACGAGCGCCCGCACCTTGTTCGGGAACAGCTTGGCGTACAGCGTGCCGAGGTAGGTCCCGTACGAGTAGCCGATGTACGTGAGCTTCTTGTCCCCCACCGCCTGCCGGATTCGGTCCATGTCGCGTGCGGTGCTCTCGCTCGACACGTACGGCAGCTCACTTCCGCTCCGCTGTTCACACGACCGCGCCAGTTTCTGCAATTCCGTATCGAGTCGAGCGCGCTCTTCCGGCGTGTCGGGCGAATAGTCGAGGTTGAAGACGCCGTCCAGATTGGGTTGGCACTTCACGGGTTGGCTCTTGCCGGTGCCGCGGGGGTCGAACCCCACGATGTCGAACTGCTGCCGAAGCTGGTCCGGTAGCGAACCGGCGACCTCCTGCACGAACTGGACGCCTGGGGCGCCGGGCCCGCCGGGGTTCATGAGCAACGATCCGATCCGGCGCTTCGAGTCGGTGGCACGGACTCGGGAGAGCGCGATCTTCATGGTCTTGCCGTTGTCGGGCTGCGCGTAGTCGAGCGGCACCGTGAGACTGGCGCATTGGCCCTCCTTCCCGCAGCTCTTCCAGTCGAGCTTGGGCGACTTCGTCGGCGCCGAATGGGCGGTGTCCGATGGAGAGGCGATCGCGGCGGGTGTGCCGGCGGAGATGCCGACGAGGGAGACCGCAGACGCGACCGCGACGGCAAGACGACGGCGGAGCGAGAACATCGCCGGTGAGCTTACGGCCGAACGTTCACGCGAACGCCGCGCCCACCTCGACGAAGAATCGGGCGACATCGTCGGCGTCGCGCAGAAAGCGTCCCAGCCCGAGAGACACCATCGTGACGCCGAGCGCTTCGAGGTCCGGCACCGCCGCGAGCGTGCGGTCGAGGTCGAAACGCCGGTCGTCACCGGTCACGGCGGCGAGACCCGCTCGCACCTCCAACGTGGCCGGATCCCGTCCGGCATGCTCGAATGCGCCTCTGAACAGCTCGATGGCGCGGGCGAGCTCATCGCGCGGCATCACGCCGATGGGCATCCATCCCACACCGAGCTCGGCGACGCGGCGGGCGGTGGCGTCGTTGGCGCCGCCGCCGAACCACAGCGGGATACCGCCGGGCTGGACAGGACGGGGCTCGCACCAAAGGTCGCGGAACGACACGGAGCCGGAGGCGAACGACACGGGCGGGACTTCCGTCCACAACGCCTGACAGGCGCGCACGAGGTCGTCCATGCGCGCTGCCCGTCCCTCGAACGGCACGCCCAGCGCGTCGAACTCCTCGGGCTGCCACCCCGTCCCCACACCGAGATCGACGCGCCCGTGCGACAGCACGTCGAGCGTCGCCGCCGTCTTGGCGACGAGCACGGCGGGGCGCAACGGCGCGATCAACACGCCGGTGGCGAGCCGGATCCGCTGCGTCACCGCCGCGACGGCGGCGAGCGTCGTCAACGGCTCGAGCCACGGCTCCTCGGGCCCGTACGGGAACTTCGTCCCGAACGGGTAGCGGTCGAGGCGAGTGCCCATCACGACGTGGTCCGGAAGCACGAGTTGGTGGATCCCGGCATCGTCGGCGGCGCGAGCCGCGTCGAGCACGCCTGCAAGATCGTCGCCGAAGAGCCGCGTCAGCCCCGAGACCGTGATGGACACCTGCACGATGCGGGATGATGACACGCCCGGCGCTCGCGACGAGCCCAAGGGATGCCGACGAAAGAGACCCAGCGTGGGACGCCTGGACGACAGGGTGGCGTTGATCACCGGCGCGGCCGGCGGGATCGGCAGAGTCGCAGCGGAGCTGTTCGCTGCCGAGGGCGCGCGCGTCGTGGTCGCCGACGTCGTCGAGGGTGACGGGAAGGCCGCGGTCGACGCGATCCGTGACGCCGGCGGGCATGCAGCCTTCGTGCAGGCCGACGTGTCCGAGGCGTCCGACGCCGAAGCGATGGTCGGCTTCGCCGTCGGCACGTTCGGCGGCTTGCACGTCCTGTACAGCAACGCCGGGATCCTCCCTCCCGATGACGCCGGCACGCTCGACACGCCCGAAGCCACGTGGGAACGCGTGATGGCCGTGAACCTCAAGGGCGTCTGGCTCGGTTGCAAGTACGGGATACCTGCGATGCTGGACTCGGGTGGTGGGTCGATCGTCAACGTGTCGTCGCTGGTTGCTCTCATGGGATCCGCTGTGCCGCAGATCGCGTATACCGCGAGCAAAGGTGGAGTGCTGGCGATGACCAGAGAGCTCGCGGTGGAGTACGCGCGGCGCGGAATCCGGGCCAACGTCCTGTGCCCGGGACCGATCGAGACGCCGCTCATGGCCGAGCTGATGGCAGACCCACAATGGGCCGCGCGCAGGCTCGTGCACATCCCGATGGGGCGCCCGGGACAGGCGGCGGAGATTGCGCGAGCTGCGCTGTTCCTCGCGAGCGACGACTCGTCGTTCATGACGGGCGCGACGCTCGTCGTCGACGGCGGCATCACCGCCGCCTACGTGACACCGGAATAGGGCGAGGAGAGAGCATGAGCAGCCGTCTGGAGCTCGAGACGCTCCGGGAGCAGATCGGGTCGAGCGACGTCGACACCGTGCTCGTCGCGTTTCCCGACCTTCAGGGCCGGCTCATGGGCAAGCGCGTGACCGGCCACTTCTTCCTCGACCACGTCGAAGGCGCGGGCATCGAGACGTGCAACTACCTCCTCGCGGTGGACGTCGAGATGACGCCGATGCCGGGCTACCGGTTCGCGAACTGGGAGCAGGGCTACGGCGACATGAAGGCGGTCCCGGACCTCGCGACGTTGCGTCCGGTCCCCTGGCTCGAGAAGACCGCGCTGGTGCTGTGCGACCTCGTCGACCACGAGACCGGCGCGCCCGTGGAGGTCTCGCCACGGCGGATCCTGCAGCGGCAGGTCGATCGGGCCGCGGCCGCCGGCTACACGATCAAGTGCGGCTCGGAGCTCGAGTTCTTCCTGTTCCGCGACTCCTACGAGGAGGCGGCGGCGAAGGGCTACGCCGATCTCCAGCCCCACTCCGCCGTGATCGAGGACTACCACCTGCTGCAGACGACGCGGGACGA
>JALZAA010000422.1 GCA_030948625.1 Actinomycetota bacterium | reverse complement strand
CCAGCTGATAGGCGGCTTGGGCGCCGCTCGGGTTCGGCAACAGCCAGACGACCGACTCGCCGAGCGTCTCGGTCTGACGGCCGAGGGGCGCACGGGGCTGCCGGTACGCCACGCGGTACGCGCCCATTCCGGCGAACGCGACGAACGCCGGCCGGTAACGTCTGACCTTGCTCTTGAGGCGACGAGCGCCTCGCCGCAGCTCCGCGTGATCGAGCTCGGCCGCCGCCGCCGTCGTCCGGCTCGCGAGGTTGGTGACGCCGATGCCGTACTCGAGGAGCTCGCGGTCCTCGAACGGGGACAGCTCCCGATCGGTGAAGCCCGCTCGATGTAGCACCTTCCAGAACCGGTTGCCCGGACGAGCGAAGTGGTGACCGACAGCGCCCGAGTAGAGACCGGGATTGATCCCGCAGAACAGGATCTGCAGTCCGGGGGCGATCACGTCGGGGAGACGCCTGCTGACCGCGGCCGCGAGCTCTTGCTTGGTCGGGCGGCGGGCGCGCGCGCCCTCGCTGCTCATCCAGGGATGCGGAGCACGACGAACGCGATGTCGTCGCGCGGGTGGCCACCGTGAAAGTCGCGCAGCGCGCGTTCGACGGCCTTCACGGTGTCGTCGGCGCTCGAATCTGTGCAGGAGCGCAGTGTCTCGCGCAGGCGTTCGTCTCCGAAGAATCCTTCGACGCCCCGCGCGTCGGTCACGCCGTCCGTGTAGACGAACAGGGCTTCACCCGGTCCGAGTGTCACGCTCCGATCGACCGCGTCCAGCTCGGCGAAGGGTCCCAACACGCGGCCCGGCGCGGCCACGCTCTCGATGTTGCCGTCGGCTCGGATCAGGAGCGGGGGCGGATGTCCGGCGCACGACACGGTGAGGCCCGCTCCTTCACCTTCGGGGCGGAGTCGGATGTACGCGATGGTGCAGAACTGCTCGGGATCGTGCCGCAGGACGGCCTCGTTGACCATGTTGAGAACGAGGCGCGGTCGCCGAGTCTGGATGGCGGCGGCCCGGGTCGTGTACCGGACGAGCGCCGTCAGCGCTGCCGCCTCGGGGCCTTTGCCGCAGACGTCACCGATGACGACGGCCCAGTCGTTGCGCGCGGTCTCGAACACGTCGTAGAAGTCTCCGCCGACGTCGAACCCCTCGCCGGCCGCCTCGTAATGCGCCGCGATCTCCATGCCCGGGATGGAGGGCAGGTGCGGCGGGAGCAGGCTCTGCTGGAGCGTGTGCGCCAGCCGCGCGAGCCCTTCGCGGCTCGAACGGAGTGCACGCTCCGCCTCCGTACGGTCGATGAACTGTCCGACCTGCGCGCCGACGGCCGCCATCATCTCCAACAGGTCCGTGTCGGGCTCGCCAATGATCTCGGAAGCGAAGAACTCCAGGACGCCGAGAACGTCGGGGCCCCGGCGGATGGGAACCGCGAATCCGCCGTGGAGCCCGACTTCAGCGGCAGCGGCGCGTGTGAAGTTGGGATCATCGACGACGTCGGGTATCCATTCCGGCAACCCGGTGGCCCACACTCGGCCGGGCAGCCCCATGCCCTTTTGAAAGATGGTTCGTGCCGTCACCTCCTCGAAAGCACCGGCATCGCTGTCGGGTGAACGCCACGTCGCGATGCAACGGAGCCCCGGGCGTTCCATGTCGAGACCCCAGACCGCCCCCATGTCCCAGCCGAGCGCATTGCACACGGACCCGAGCAATCTCGGGATCGCCTCTTCGAGCGAGCGCGCTTCTCCGAGGGTGCGGGCCAGCTCGTACTGCACCCGGAGACGGGTTTCGGCGCGCCTTCGGGCCGTGAGGTCGAGCGACATGGACGCGACGCCGACGAGCTGTCCGTCGTCGTCCTGCAACGGCGAGTCGATCACGTGCGCGGTCAACATCGAACCGTCCTTGCGGCGCACCGAGAAGTCGCCCTCCCACGTACGCCCGGCCTGGAGCGCTTCGAAGATCTCGCGCGCGAGATCAGGCGGCACGTCGGCGCCCGCGAAATCCGCCGAGTCGTGCCCGATCAACTCTGAGGCCGGGCGCCCGAAGAAATTCTCGGCGTAGGGATTGCACCACCGGATGACCCCGTCGAGATCGGTCGCGATGATGGCGGCCTGCATCTGACGGACGAGTGGTGAGTCGAGTTGCGCCCAACCCGGAACATCCGACCCTGCCGCGTCCACGAGGGCGCACACCTCCATGGCCGTATTGAGAAGGAAAGGCCCGTATGAGTAGCAAGTCGACTCTAGCCGCCGCTCTTTCCTTCTCGACCTGCGAAGGGCGTGTGCGCGTCGAAATTTTGTCGCTGATGAGCGCTGCGGGTGATACTTACCGTGCGCCCGGGCACGGGCGATCGCAGGCCTGCACGAGACGGTGAGGAGCGATGCCCGACCCACTCTTCCGGGCTGTATTACAGAAGACCGACGCCGGCGTGCGGCTCGACCTCATCGGCGAGCTCGACGTCTCGACGGCGCCGGAGTTAGCGCGCCACGTCGACGAGATCGTCGGCGCGCAAGGCGATGTGCGCGTCGACTGCTCCCAGCTCACCTTCGCCGACTCGTCCGGGCTCGACACGTTGATCCGGCTGGCCAAAGCGCTCCGCGAGCAAGGTCGCGCGCTCTTCCTCACCGATGTCGCGCCTGCGGTGCGGCGAGCGATCGAGGTCCTGCACATCACCGACCTCGTGCAGCTCGCCTAGCCGGACTATCGCTTCCGCGCCGTCGCCTTCCCGCCCTTGCGGCCGGCGGCCTTCTTCTGCTGCGACGTGCCGCCCTGCGAGGCGTTGCTGCGCGACCGTGAGCCCGAGCCGGATTTCTTCCCACCGCGGCTCGACGCACCCGGCGAGTTCGCGATCCGGGCTGCACGGCTCTTCGACATGCCCTTCTTCTTGAGGCCTTCGTACTGCTTCTCGTTCTTCACGCTCGGTCTTTTGTTCGGCATGACCACTCCTTCCCTCTGATGGTCTCTGCCGGCGCGTCTTACCCGCGCGAACCGCCGCTCATGCTCAGACACTCTGCTGGCGGTCGCGGATCACGCTGAGCAGGCTGCCGTGGACGATGATCCCGACCTGGCGGGCACTGAGGCGATGCTCCATCGCGTACGTCTCGCCACGGGTCTCGTTCCTGACCTCGACGGGGTCGCTTCCGCGCAGCTGCTCGGCCGGCTCGGTGATGCCGAGAACGTCGCCTTGCTGGATCCGGTCGTAGTCGCCGGGGTCGAGGAAGGTGAGCGGAAGGACCGCGAAGTTCACGAGGTTCTGTCGGTGGATGCGGGCGAAGCTCTTCGCCAGCACGGCCCGGAGCCCGAGGTACCGGGGGACAATGGCGGCGTGCTCGCGGCTCGACCCCTGGCCGTAGTTGTCGCCGCCCACCACGAAGTGGTCGCCCGTGGCGCGCGCCCTCTCCGGGTAGGTCTCGTCGACGATCTCGAACGCGAAGTCCGCCATCGCCGGGATGTTGCTGCGGTACGGGAGCACACGCGCGCCCGCAGGCATGATCTCGTCGGTCGAGATGTCGTCGCCCACCTTCAGCAGCACCGGGCCCATGACGAGCTCCGGGAGCGGATCGAACTCGGGCAGCGAGACGATGTTCGGGCCCTTCTCGAGCGGGACGTCGCGCCCGTCCTCGGACGGCGGCACGAGCATCTCCGTGTTCACGTAACTGCGCTGCGGCGGCTCGTAGCGCGGATACTCCATCCCGAGGTCGCGGGGATCCGTGATGACGCCGGTGAGGGCGGCCGCGGTCGCCGTCTCCGGACTGCACAGGTACACCTGATCGTCCTTCGTGCCGGAACGCCCCGGGAAGTTACGCGGGAACGTGCGGAGGCTCGCCTTCCCGGTTGCGGGCGCCTGACCCATCCCGATGCATCCGTTGCAACCGGCCTGGTGAAGCCGCGTCCCGGCGGCAATGAGGTCGAGGAGCCATCCCTCGGCGGCGAGCGCCTCGAGAATCTGACGCGACGTCGGGTTGACGTCGAAGGACACGTTCTCGTGCGTCTGCCGACCGCGCACCATCATCGCCGGGACGGCGAAATCGCGAAGCCCCGGGTTCGCGGAGGACCCGATCACCACCTGGTACACCTCGCGGCCCGCGACTTCGCGTACCGGCACGACGTTGCCCGGGCTCGACGGGCAGGCGATGAGCGGCTCGAGGGTCGAGAGGTCGATCTCGTCCTCGTGGTCGTAGGTGGCGCCGGGATCGGCTCGGACTTCCTGCCAGTCGTGCTCGCGCTCCTCGTAGGCGAGGAAGCTCCGAGTCTCGTCGTCGGAGGGGAAGACGGTCGTGGTCGCACCGAGCTCGGCGCCCATGTTCGCGATCACGTGGCGGTCCATCGCCGACAGCTCCTCGAGCCCCGGCCCGTGGTACTCGATGATCCTCCCGAAGCCCCCGTCCACGCCGTGGCGGCGCAGCATCTCGAGGATCACGTCCTTGGCGCTCACCCACGCCTGGAGTTCCCCGACCAGCCGGACACCCCAGATCTCGGGCATCGAGAGATAGAAGGGCTCACCCGCGATCGCGAGCGCGACCTCGAGGCCGCCGGCGCCGATGGCGAGCATGCCGAGGGAGCCGGCGGCGCAGGTGTGGCTGTCGGATCCGACCATCGTCCGGCCCGCCGCGCCGAAGCGCTGCATGTGCACCGGGTGGCTGACGCCGTTGCCGGGCTTGCTGAACCAGAGCCCGAAGCGCTTGCACGCGCTCTGGAGAAAAAGGTGGTCGTCGGCGTTGCGGAAGTCGGTCTGGAGCACGTTGTGATCGACGTACTGCGCCGACAGCTCTGTGTGCGCGTGGTCGAGGTCCATCGCCTCGAGCTCGAGCATGACCATCGTGCCCGTCGCATCCTGGGTCAGCGTCTGGTCGATCCGGATCCCGATCTCGGCGCCGGGCGACATGTCGCCCTGCACGAGATGGGCACTGATGAGCTTCTGCGCGACGTTCTCGGCCATGCATCGACCTTAGACACTCCCGCCGCACCTCCGGTCCGGCCGATGTCGAGGGGCTGGCGAAGCGGCTCGGCCGCTAGCCATTTCGTCGCGGCGAGGGGCCGCGGTCAGAGATCGCGCAGCTCCGACACCGCGAGATGTGACGTCCTCCGGATGACGGCGATGGAGACGGCGACGACCGCGCCGACCGCTGCGGCGGCGACCGCGCCCAGATAGCCCCACGGAACGGTGAGCGTGTCGGGGGGTGGATCGAAGACGCCGGTCAGCACCTTCACAAGCATCTCGGAGAGCGTCCAGCCGGCGAGCGCGCCCAGCACGAGCCCGCCGATGACGACGAAGGCCGCTTCGGTCCATACGAAACCGCCGAGCTGCCGGCGCCGCGCGCCGAGCGCAGCGGCAATGGCGAACGTGCGTCGGCGCTCCGCGAGGCCGAGGGCGAGAACCAGACCGGTCGATGCCGCGGCCAGCACCAGAGCGAAACCGAGCTCGACGCGGGTCAACCCGGCCAGATCGACCGCCGTGAGGCTCGAACCGACGACCTTGCGGGAGGTCGAGATGTCGGTGACCGTGGCGTCGGTGCCGACGACGGCGCGCACGCGATCAGCGACAGCCCTGGGTGACGCACTCCCCGTGTCGATGAGGAATTCGCCGACGGCCGGGTTCCCCGTCTGGCTCGCCACATAGTCCGCGTTCGCCACGAGCAGGCTGTCGGTCGGCGCGCTCGGAAACTCCTTCGCCACACCGAGGTAGCGGAACGGCACCTCGGTCAGTTGCTTCGTCCGTCCGTCCTGGAGACGGAGCTTCAACGTGTCACCGGGGCTGAGGTGGAAGTCCTTCACCGTCTCGGCGCTCACGAGGATTCCGTCCGGTTGCTGGGCCAGGCGGCCGATCAGCTCGCGCGCGCTGCCGCCTTGGAAGTACGCGTTCTGGAGGCTCGTCGCATCCACGATGGTCTGGGTGCGGACGCCGTAGAGGTCCTGGAGGTCCGGGCCGACGTACGCGTACCGGTGCTGGACCGGCTCGACGCGTTTCACGCCTGGCACGGCGGCAAGCCGGTTGGCGGTCTCCGGCCCCGCGACAACCCCGGGCGCTTCCGTCACCGTGACGTCGCCGCCGTTGGTCAGCCGGGCGTCGACCTCGGACTGGGCGCGGTAGGTGTCGTTGAACACCGCGGTCCCAACGGCGAACGTGGCCGTCAATGCGACGAGCGCCAAGCTGCGCGCCAGGAGGCGACGCTGGCGCGACATGCTCGCCGCGACCGTGCCCGCCAGCGGACCGGAGAGCGGTCGTGTCGCGCGCTGGATGACCCCTCGACCGCGCCCCAACAGCACGTACGCGATGCGCCACGC
>JALZAA010000381.1 GCA_030948625.1 Actinomycetota bacterium | reverse complement strand
ACGCCGGGATGGGTCGGGCTCAAGTAGCGGCGGTACTCCTCGTCGTTCGCATATCGGGCGATCGCAGCGGCGTCACGACTGCGAAACGGCCGCAAGAGCAGCCGTTCCGTACGGACTTCTCGGGACTCGGCGTCGTCCATCAGGCGCCTCGCGACAAGGAGGGGGCAATGAACTTTATCCCTTTTGTCCCCTTCGCGGGAAGTGGCTAATCGGTGGTCAGCGACCCCCGCCCGGAGTCAGGCTTGCTGCGATGACGGTCATGGTGCGCCGTGTCCGCCGAACGGCGGACCCGATGGGGATGGCATCAGCTCGCTGACGGCTGGGCTCGCCGCCTCGTTCTGGCGGCGGAGATCAATCCGGGCGACCTGGTCCTCGACGTCGGTGCCGGTACAGGCGCGCTCACATGTCAGCTGGTCGACGTCGGAGCGCGTGTCATCGCCGTCGAGCTCCACCGTCGTCGGGCGCAGTACCTCCGTGAGCGGTTCGCGAATGCGACTGTCACGGTGGTGCGGGTCGACGCGGCCGACCTCAGGCTTCCCCGGCGGCCGTTCAAGGTGGTGGCCAATCCACCGTTCGCGATCACCACGGCGCTGATCCGCCGCTTA
Organism: Actinomycetota bacterium; assembly: GCA_030948625.1. GTDB lineage: Bacteria > Actinomycetota > Acidimicrobiia > IMCC26256 > JACDBD01 > JALZAA01. The sequence goes on along the minus strand of JALZAA010000381.1, from coordinate 12,578 downwards.
CTGGGCCGCGGCAGCAGGCTCGTCAGCGCGGATCTCGTCGTCCCGAGGCACGTGGTCGCGCGCTGGTCGAACGGCCGAGGTCCCGGTGTCAACCGATGGGGACAGCTCTTCGACGCCTACGCAGGTTCTGCGTTGCCCGGTGCTGCGCTTCGTCCTCCGCCGCCGGGCCCGGTCGCCGTGCTGCGACTCGAGCGCCGACACACTTGACGAGCGGTGCTACAACCCGTCGGCGATGTCGCGGGCGCGGTCGGTGGCCTGACGCTCGGCGCGCTTCTGCCGCTTGGCCACCCGCTTCTCCTGCAGCGTCTTGCCCCGCTTCTTGTCGTTCGAGCGGTGCGGTGACTTGTCGGTCATCGGTCCTCCTGAGCCCCGGGACACCGGACCTGGGGGCATCCAGTCTGCGCTGATCGTGCCCCCGCGTCCATCACCGGGCAAAGGTGAGTTGGAGGAAGAGTACGCCGGCAACTTCCATGAAACAGAGCACATGGTCTCGAAGGATCGACTGCGCCATTCCACGCTGTATGTCCAAGGTGTCCGATCGGGCGCCCAAGCCGGACCGCGGTGGGGACGGTGTGCAACGCAGCAACGAGCATTGCGGCTCCCGCGAGGGCGAGCGACGCGCCCGCGACCCAACCCGGGCTGTCGCCCCGTGCGAGCTGCACGACGATCGCGACGAGCGTGCCGAGCATCACCGCGGCGATGAGCCGGTTCATCGGCCGCGCCGTGGTCGTCACCCGTCGGTAGTACGCAGCGATCGACGTCAGCGATGCCTCTGGCTCACGTCCGCGACCGCCGAGCATCTGCACGTCGAACATCAGGTCGAACCACAGGACGGCGAGCAGGAAACCCGCACCTGCTGTCACGAAGGGCGTCACGGCCGACCGATCACGCCGTTGCGCTCGAGTGCCCCCGCGACTTCGTCGCCCAATTCCCGTCCGATCGAGATGTTCCACTCGTGCTCGAGCCTGTCCCGGGCACGGAAGTAGTCGGTGACCGCCGCGTCGATGGTTGACGGAGGGTCGGCCACGCCGAGCGGGCCGAGCAGGTTGTGGTGGAGCTTCTGCAGTTCCTCACCCACGAGATCGGTTCGTCGGTGTAGCGCCTTGCTCCCGAGCCAGAGCGTCCAGTCCCAGAAGTGGGCGTCGACGGCGGCGAGATTCGCCGGAGTGGGCTCCCACGGCGGCTCGATCTCGCGCCGCTCCTCTCCCGGGAAGAGGTCGACCTTGACCGGCCCCGGCAGCACGAGCATGTACACGGCACGTTCGACGAGGCGGTCCCATTGTGCCGCCAGCGGCTCGAGCGGACCGACGAGCGCGGGAAGGTCGCGAGCGAGCGCCCGTGCGTCGGTCGTGTGGATCTTGAAGTCCCAGTCGGGGAGCGCTGTCGCCTCACCCCGCCCGCGCGAGCCGACGAGCTCGACCCGCTCGACGGCGGGGTGCGGAGCAAGCACTTCTTCGACGCGTGCGGCGACGTCCACGACAACATTGTTGCCCGCCTGGTCTACCTTCCTGGTGTGGACCGGTGCGACGAGTGCGGCTTCGTGTACGACACCGTCGCCCGCGACGATCTGCCGAGTGCGCTTCGGGAACTCGCGACGGCATACGTCACCGTGCTCGGTGCTCACGGGAACGACGTGCTCCGCGCGCATCCGATTTCAGACACGTGGTCGGCGCTCGAATACTCCTGTCACGTTCGGGACGTCCTCCGGGTGCAGCGAGAGCGGGTTCTGCGCGCACTCGCCGAGGACGAACCTGCGTTCCCTGGGATGCGACGGGACGAGCGCGTCACGGAGGAGCGGTACAACGAACAGCGACCGGCAGATGTCGGTCGCGACATCACGGTTGCGGCTGACGAATTCGGCCGCATGCTCGCGTCTCTCGACGACGACGGTTGGATGCGCACGGGTGTCTACAACTGGCCGACGACCCAGGTGCGGACGGTCGAGTGGATCGGCCGGCACACCATCCACGAAGGCGAGCACCACCTTCAGGACATCGACCGGCTGGTGACCGCGGCGTAAGAGTCCGGGCGGCGGACGGTCAGAGCGGGAACGACGATTATCCGTCTTCGATGGGGAGCGTGACGCGCAGTGTCGTTCCCTTTCCGACGGGGCTCGCCACTTCGATCGTCCCGCCCAGCGTCTCGACGCGGTCGGTGAGGCCGATGAGTCCGGAACCGCGTGTTGGCTCGGCTCCTCCGGAGCCGTCGTCGCGGATCGAGAGCATGAGCACGCCGGGACACGCTTCGACGGAGACGTGCGCCACGGAGGCGTGCGCGTGCTTTGCGGTATTCGTCAGGGCTTCTGAGACGACGTAATAGGCGGCCACCTCAACCGGCTCAGGCAGCCGCGTCACGGCGCGCACCTCGAGCTCCACGGGGACGGCTGACCGTCGAGCGAGCGTCTTGAGGGCCGGCGCAAGGCCGCCGCTGGCGAGGATGGCCGGATGTATGCCGCGCGAAATCTCCTGCAGGTCCTCGAGCGCGCCTGCTAGTCCGTTCACAATCTCGGACAACTCCGTATGTGACTCGGGTAGTTCGGGGTCGACCGTTGCCTCGGCGGCCCGCATGGCGAGCCCGAGTGACACGAGCCGCTGTTGCACTCCGTCGTGGAGATCTCGCTCGATTCGGCGCCGCATCTCGTCTGCCGCCGTGACAATTCGCGCCCGCGAGGCGGCGAGCTCGGCAGTGCGCTCGGCGACCTTCACCTCGAGCGCGTTTCGGGCTTCGCGAAGGCTTTCTTCTGCCCTCCTGCGCTCATGGATGAGGCGCGCGTTTTGAAACGCCATCGCGGCATGATTGGACGCGGTAGCAAGCAGGATGTCATCAATCTCGCTCGGAAAGTCAATGCGATCACACATCGCCGCGACCAGACCGCCCTGCGCGTTCACTCCAATGGGAATCACAACCGCCCTGCATGAATCCCCGGCGATGTCCCGAATGATCTCCCGATGTGAGAGTTGGCCGTCGGCGACGAGGCGACGGTGCAGCCACTCCGGAACTGTCCTCGATGCGCTGCCGCGCGTGCCGCGCATGACGTCGACGGCAGCGCCCCCGGGATCGCTCAAGCGGACAAAAGCCAAATCGAGCTGCAGCAGTTCAACCAAGACCTCTGCGAGGCTGGCCGCGATGTCAGGCGGATCTCTCCCGACCCACGCCGCCGGGATCGTCGAGAGCGCTACGAAATCCCTAAGCGCCGTTCGCAGCCGCCGGATCTCCGCGTCAGGATCCATAGGCGCTCAGTTCGTCGCGCTGAGATCCTCGCGAATCGACCGTCGCTCCCGTATCTCGAGCAGGAACTGGTCAGGGGAAACGAAGAACGGGTTCTCCTGTAACAGGCCACCGATGATCACGACCGGATGCGTCCGCAGGGCGTCCATCACCACGCTCGCGCCGAATTTCGAGAGGTCATACGCGCAGATCACTGGAGCTTCGTACTTGGGAACCACGTAGTTGACGCGAGTCTCGAACTCGATCAGATCATCGACGCCCGGTAAATCGACGAGGGCCCACTCCATATGAGCCAGAAATCTCGTCTGCGCGTATCCGGCTGCCGGCCCGGACTGGAGCACTTGCTCGAACGACGCGAGCCAGGTGTCCTGGTCGAACCGGGGTCCTTCGAGCGGGCCGTCTTGCCACGGCCGCACCTCCAATTGGCCGGTCCCCATCGCCTCTTGCACATTGATTCCTGCTTCACCGAGCCGCCTGAGATGGTCCTCGCGTCGGTCGGGGTCGACCAGATGGAAGGCCTTGTCCCCGCGGTCGAAACCATCGTTGATATACGAGCGAAGCACGCGGTACTGCTCGTCGTAGCCGTTGAAGAACGCACAAACGTGTCGCTGCTGGCCGAGAGTGCTCCCGGCAAACTGTAGAGAACCGTCGTCGGTTGCCATACGTCACCTCCACGCAGAAAGTCGGGGTGCTGTCTCGGCATGTCAGGCAGCTTTGGTGACCGCCCGTTTGGATCGCGCAGGCGAGCTGCGCGCAACCGAGGGCAACAAGGAGGTGTGCTCGTGTCTCGCTCTCCGACGATCGCTGTTCGCGCCTTGGGGGGAGAACGTCTGGAGCACGAGTGTCCCTTGTCGCTGAGCTTCGGGCCACGCGATTTTGCTCATGGCTCGAGTCCAACGAGCGTACCCCTGGCCTGACCCATAACGAACGTGCGGGTCACCCATATGGCAGTCCGACTGCGGCACATAACGTCGCGCGAGAAGACACTCGCCGCCGCCGCTCCGGCGCGGTACCCAGGGAGGTCGAACATGCAGGATGCTTTCGGGCTGGAGATCCCAGAGACGCTCGAGGAAGCATGTGATCCCACCCGCGCTGCGCTGCTTGTTTACGACATGCAGGTGGGAGTGCTGAGCCAGGTTCCCCAGCGTGACGAGGTCATCGAGTCGGTCCAGCGCGTCGTCGACGCGGCGCGTGGCGCCGATGTGCGGGCCTTCTTCCTCCGCCACATGTCGCTCCCCAAGAATCTGGCCGGTGCGTTCCAACTTCGCCAGGCGATGACCTGGCAGCGGGTGACCAGCGTGGACGAGGTCGATCCCTGGTTCCTACGCGACTCGCCCGGCTTTCCGATCACCCCTGAGCTGCGACCGCTGCCAACCGAAGCGGTCTTCGACAAGATCACGATGTCCGCCTTCGAGGGGACGCCGTTGGACATCGCGTTACGGGACTGCGGCCTGAGCGTCTTCGTCGTCGTGGGCGTCGCGCTGGAAATCGGCATCGAGCCGACCGTTCGCCACGGAGCCGACCTCGGTTACATCCCCGTCGTCGTCACCGATGCCTGCGGAGCGGGCAACGAGGAGGCGGGACGACGATCGCTCGACGCCATCCAGTTCGCCGGCGACGCCCTCCTCACCGACACCGACACCATCGGCACGATCTGGCACACCGGGGTCTGAGGTGGCGAAGCCTGTGCGGGCGCGGCGCCGGGACTAGCCGAGCCTGACAGGCAGCGAGTCGAGGCCGCGCAGCACCACCCGGCCGTTGCGCTCCGGCTCGCCGTCGAGCTCCATGGCTGGGAAGCGCCTGACGAGCGCGCCGATCGCGGCCTGCCCCTCGACCCGGGCGAGCGACGAGCCGAGGCAATGGTGGATCCCGTTGCCGAACGACATGTGGTGACCGGCATCGGCCCGGGTGATGTCCAGCGTCTCGGAGGTCGAACCCCAGCGCGCGGCATCGTGGTTCGCCGAGCCCAGGCACGTGAGCACGAAGCTGCCGGCCGGGATCGTCGTGCCGTCGATGTCGGCGTCCTCCAGCGTGATGCGACGCGAGAACTGCACCGGGCTGTCGTACCGCAGCAATTCCTCGATGGCGCCGGCGTCGAGCTCTGGATCCGCGCGCAACTTGTCGAGCTGGTCGGGATGGCGGAGCAACGCGAGCGTGGCGTTGCCGATCAGGTTCACGGTCGTCTCGTGACCGGCGACATACAGCAGGATCACCTGGTCGAGAAGCTCGTCCTCGCTGAGCCGATCCCCCTCGTCTTCCGCCGCCAGCAGTCCGGACAGCACGTCGTCGGCCGGATGCTCGCGTTTCCACGCCAGCACGTCTTGGATGTGGCCGAGCATGCTGTCCGCGGCCACGATCGAGGCCTGCACCTCCTCGGGCGTCAGGATCGGGTCGAGGGTCTTGGTGAGCGTGTGTGACCAGCCTCGAACCTCGTCACGGTTGCCCTCGGGCATGCCGAGCATCTCGGAGATGACGGTGAACGGCAGGGGGAACGCGAGGTCGGAAACCACGTCGCCTCCACCGCGCGCTGCCATGGCACCGAGCGCCTCGTCGACGAGTGTCTCGATACGTGGGCGAAGCTCGTGGACCATCTTCGGCGTGAACGCCTTCGACACCAGCCGACGCAAGCGCGTGTGGTCGGGAGGATCGATGTTCAGGATGGCGTGGACGCCGCGCTCCTGCGCTTCGGCCGGCGCATTCTCGGCGAACAGCTGCGTGCGCATCGTCGGCGCCGCGTTGTCGATCTGAACGCTCAGCGACGCGTCCCGCAGGACGCGGACCACGTCGTCGTACCGGAACAGGACCCACACCTCGAGCGGACTGCGGTGCACCGGATCGGCGTCCCGCAGTGCCGCGTACTGGCGGTACGGGTCGTCGAAGTACCCGGGCTCGAACGGGTTGAAGGCGACCGGCTCCGATTCGGTGGCGGTCTCGCTCACGATGGCAACCTACCCGCAGGGGCCATCGGTGGCCGGGGAGGAGCGGTGCCGCCGCCGATCCTCCTCTCGATAGCCTCAATAGGCTAGGTTCAACACTCCAACCACACGAGCAACAGCAACCATCATCGTCACCGCGCCCCGGGGCGGAGGGGCCCACGTGCGCCGGAGGAGCGATGAGCGCCATCGTCGAGGTCGTCGGCCGGGAGATTCTCGACTCCCGCGGCAACCCGACCGTCGAGGTCGAAGTCGAGCTGCTCTCGGGCGCGCGCGGCCGCGCGGCCGTCCCCAGCGGTGCGAGCACGGGCGCCCATGAGGCGGTCGAGCTGCGCGACGGCGGTGAGCGCTACGGCGGCAAGGGCGTGCTGCGCGCGGTCGAGCACGTTGACGGCGAGATCGCCGACGCCGTCCTCGGGCTCGACGGCATCGAGCAGCGGCTCGTCGACGACACGCTCGTCACGCTCGACGGCACTGACGGCAAGTCACGTCTCGGCGCGAACGCGATCCTCGGCGTGTCACTCGCCGTCGCCAAAGCCGCGGCCGACGAGGCGGAGCTGCCGCTCTACCGGTACGTCGGAGGCGCCGACGGGCACGTCCTGCCGGTGCCGCTCATGAACGTGCTCAACGGCGGAGCGCACGCCGACAGCAACGTCGACCTCCAGGAGTTCATGCTCGCGCCCGTCGGGGCGGCGAGTTTTTCGGAAGCGCTGCGATGGGGTGCCGAGACGTATCACGCGCTCCGAGACCTCTTGCACGACCGCGGCCTCGCGACCGGGCTGGGCGACGAGGGCGGATTCGCGCCCAACCTCCCCTCGAGCGAGGACGCGGTGAAGCTGCTGCTCGCCGCCATCGAGGCGGCCGGCTACCGGCCCGGTGAGGAGATCGCCATCGCGCTCGACCCCGCCGCCACCGAGTTCTTCACCGACGGCCGTTACGCGCTGACACGGGAAGGCGCGTCGTACTCGCCCGCCGAGTGGGCGGACTGGTTGGCCGCGCTCGTCGACCGCTATCCGATCGTCTCGATCGAAGACGGGATGGCCGAGGACGATTGGGAGGGGTGGGCGCGGTTGACGGAGCGGATCGGCGACCGCGTGCAGCTCGTGGGCGACGACGTCTTCGTCACCAATCCCGAGCGGTTGCAGCGCGGAATCGACGCCGGCGTTGCGAACTCCATCCTGGTGAAGGTGAACCAGATCGGCACGCTCTCCGAGGCGCTCGACACCATGCTCCTCGCCGCACGACACGGCTACACCTCCGTGATGTCGCACCGAAGCGGCGAGACCGAGGACACCACCATCGCGGACCTCGCCGTGGCGACGAACTGCGGGCAGATCAAGACCGGCGCTCCGGCCCGCAGCGACCGGGTCGCGAAGTACAACCAGCTGCTGCGGATCGAACACGACCTCGACGGCGCCGGCCGATACCTCGGTAGCGCGGCGCTGGCCCGCGGACCCCGCCGTGACTGACCGGAAGCGCGCCGCGCAACCGCGCAAGCGTCAGCCGGCCAAGACCGCGGCGTCGCGCGGAAGCCGTACCGCCACTCGCACGACCAGTCGCGCTGCCGGCACCAGGAACGGCAACCGCAGGCCGTCCGGTCCGCAGACGCCGGCCCTGCTGCGCCAACGGCGGCGCATGCTGCTGCGGCTCCTGCTCGGCGGCATGGTGCTCGTCGCGTTGCTGTTCGCGTTCGTGTTCCCCGCTCGCACCCTGCTCGCCCAGCGCCAGCAGACCGAGAAGGAGCAAACCCGGTTAGACGTGCTGCTGGAGCAGAACAGCAAGCTCGAGGCGGAGACCCGACGTCTGCAGAACGATGCCGAGATCGAGCGCATCGCCAGGGAGCAGTACAACTTCGTGCGTCCGGGTGAGCACCCCTACGTGGTGGTGCCCCCGCCGACGAGCGCGCCGCCGGCGCCGACAATATCGGCACCGGCGACGAGCCCTGCCCCGAAGCGCTGACCTAGGCGGTTAGGCCGCGTCTTCGGCAGCGCGGGCCTGGTCCAACCCGCGAATACGCCCGGTCAGCTCACGGAGCAGGCTTCGCGCGAGGGTCGGCGCCTCCTCGAGCACACTCTCGAAGCGACGGGCGTCGATCACGTACACCTTCATCGGCGAACGGGCGACCACCGACGCCGACCGGGGCCGGTAGTCGAGCAGGCCCATCTCGCCCACGCTCTCGCCCGTGCCGACGGTGCCGATGACCTGCGTGCCGATCTTCACGCTCGCCTCGCCGTCGTCGATCACGTACGCCGCGGTCGCCACCTCGCCCTGACGGCAGAGCACCTGCCCGGTCTCGAGGACAGCTTCGTCGGTGATCGACGCCAGACGCGCCAGCTCCTTGGGGGTGCAGTGCCGGAACAGCTCGACCACACCAAGCCGCCGCACCTTCTGGTCGTTCGCGCGCCGCATGCGTTCCTCCCGATCGCCGGCTGACCTCGTCAGCATGGACGGGCGAGGTCCCGTCCGAAATGATCGACATCACACAGGCGTGGTGACGTGGGTCACGCCGGCTCTTGCGCGCGTCGGCGAAGCGCGGCGACGTCGCTCAGCACGATGCGCTGCCGCCCCGTGGTCAGGCAGCCTTCGGCCCGCAGACGACCGAGCGCTCGACTCGTGGCCTCGCGCGTCGCGCCGACCCACGCGGCGAGGTCATCGTGGCTGACCGAGAGCGTGATCTCGACGCCGGAGCCCCGGTGCTCACCTAGCCGCTCCGCCAGGTCGATCAGGCGGCGGGCGACGCGGCACGTGATGTCGCCGGTGTCGCGCTCGATCGACCGGCGGTCCGCGGCGCGGATCTGCCCGGCGAGGGTCCGCAGCAGCCGGACGGCGATGCGCGGATGGCTCTCGATGAAGTCGGCGAACGCGGGCGCGGGCACGACGAGCGCCTCGACGGGGTCGAGCGCGATCGCCGTCGCCGACCGGGGCCGGCCGTCGATCACGGAGAGCTCGCCCACGAGATCACCGGGTTCCTTCACCGCAAGGAGGAGCTCGCGACCCGACTGGGTCTGCACCGAGACCTTGACGCGACCGTTGAGGATCGCAACGACGTGGTCACCGGGCTCACCTTCGCGGAACAGCCGTTGTCCGGCTCGGAACCGTCGAGGGCGACCCGTCGCGCCGAGGGTGCGCCATTCGTCTTCGGTGAGGAATCCGCCCGGCACCGCACTGCCCCCGGTCACGGGGAGAGTGTACGGACGCCCTGTCCGTACACTGCCGCCATGGGAGCGACCGCGGACGACGTCGCCGAGCTCACCGTGCTCCTGGGCCGTCCACCGCAGGCCGACTTCGACGTCGTCGTGCGCTCGCCGGCCGGCCGGGCCGCGGTGATCCGCAACGCCCCGTTGCTCGACGACGGCACCCCGATGCCGACGCGCTACTGGCTCGTCGACCCCGATCTCGTCCTTGCCGTGTCGCGCGTCGAAGCCGATGGCGGTGTCCGCACCGCCGAGGCCGCCGTCGAGCCCGAGGCGCTCGCCGCCACGCACGAGATCTACGCGGCGGAGCGCGACGCCGCGCTGCCGCGCGCTCATCAGGGGCCGCGCCCTCATGGTGGCGTCGGTGGGACTGCGACCGGCGTGAAGTGCCTGCATGCCCACTACGCGTACTTCCTCGCCGGAGGTGCCGACCCGGTGGGCCGATGGGTCCAAGAGCAGCTCGAGGCCCGGGCGACCGGCCCGACGTGAGCGATCAGGGCGAAGGCCGGCTGGGCGCGATCGACATCGGCACGAACTCGGTGCGCCTGCTCGTTGCCGACGTCGACGGCGCCGGGCCGGATGCCGCGATGCACACGATCGACCGGCGCATGCGCATCACCCGCCTCGGGCAAGGGGTCGACGAGGCGCGTCGACTCCGCCCCGAAGCCATTGATCGCACTCTGGACGCGCTCCGGGAGTACCGCGGCGCCCTCGACGACCTCGGCGCGAGCCGGATACGCGCCACCGCGACGAGCGCAGCCCGCGACGCCGCCAACCGCGACGACTTCTTCGGCCCCGCGGCCGATGTGCTCGGCATCGAGCCCGAGCTGATCTCGGGTGACGAGGAAGCGAGGCTCTCGTTCGTCGGCGCGACCGCCCGACTCTCCGAGCCTGCGCCGTACCTCGTCGTCGACATCGGAGGCGGGTCGACCGAGTTCATCATGGGGACGCGCGAGCCCGAGGAGTTGATCTCCGTCGACATGGGATCCGTCCGGCTCACCGAGCACTACTTGTCGTCCGACCCTCCCGCTCCTGAGGAGCTCTCCGCGACGAACTCGATCGTGCGCGACCACCTTGCCGACGTCGAGCGCGAGATCCCGTCGGTGCGGGATGCGGCCACGCTCGTCGGTCTGGGCGGCACGATTACGACCGTCGCCGCCATCGAACTCGGTCTGCCCAAGTACGACGCCGACAAGATCGACCACTTCCGTCTCACCAAGACGGCGGCCGAGGACGTGTTCCGCACGCTCGCCACCGAGACGGCCGCGGCGCGACGTCACAATCCGGGACTCGACCCGGGGCGCGTCGACGTGATCGTCGCCGGCGCACTCGAGCTCGTCACGATCATGCGCGCGTACGGCTTCGACGAGATGCTCGTGTCCGAAGCGGACATTCTGGACGGGCTCGTCCGGACTCTCGCGCAGTAATTTCCGCCGCGAAATCCACCAGTTCCGGTGCCGACGCGCCGAGAGTAAAGCGATGGAAGTCGCCGAGTTCACTCGAGCGCTGGAGCAACTCACCGCCGAGGACTTTCACCGCATCGCGGTGATGCTGTGCGCGCACTCCGAGTCGGCAGCCGATGAGGTCGAGGCGTGGCGGGTGACCATGACGATCGACCGCGTGCTCCGACGCACGCACCAGACGCGCGTCGCGGCCCACGCCGCGTCCACCGTGACCCACACGGTCCTCAAGGTCGCCGCGGTGCAAGGCATCCCGCTGCCCGACGGCGAGGTGACCCACGTGGCCCGGGCCGCCGCCGAGATCGCTCGCGGGCTCGTCGCGGGAGACGAGCTGAACGGCGAGGTCCGCATGCTGCTCGTCGGCTGGTCACCCCTCGTCGCCGCCTAACCCGGAGGGTTGCTCGGTAGGCTCCCGGCCGAGGCGACGGCAGGGAGAAATTGTGCACAGCGAACGTCTGTTGCTCGGGCCCGGGCCGTCGAACCCGTACCCCGAGGCCGTTGCCGCACTGACACGCCCGATCCTCGGGCATCTCGACCCGGAGTTCCTCGAGCTGCTCGACGAGACGATGCAGCGCCTGCGCGACGTCTTTCGCACGAAGAACGCCCTCACGCTGCCGATCAGCGGCACCGGTTCGGCGGGCATGGAGGCGTGCTTCGTCAACCTGCTCGAGCCGGGCGATACGGCGATCGTGGGGGTGAACGGCGTGTTCGGCGAGCGCATGGCCGAGGTTGCGCGCCGCTGCGGGGCCGACGTCGTGCGCGTCGACGAGCAATGGGGCCGCGCTCTCGACCCGCAACGCCTCCTCGACGCCCAGCGCGAGCACCCGTCGGCGCGGTTGCTCGCGGTCGTGCACGCCGAGACATCCACCGGCGTCGAGAACGACATCGCACCACTCGCTGCGCTCGGCGATACCGACACGTTGCTCCTCGTCGACACGGTGACATCGCTCGGCGGCATCCGGGTCGAGGTGGACGAGTGGCGGATCGACGCGTGCTACTCGGCCACGCAGAAGTGTCTCGGTGTCCCGCCCGGTCTCGCGCCGCTCACCTTCGGCGAGCGCGCCGTCGAGCGGCTGCGTGATCGTGAGCGGCCGCCGCAGTCGTGGTACCTCGACCTCGGGCTCATCGGCGCGTACGTCGGCGGGTCGACGCGGCGCTACCACCACACCGCGCCGATCGTGATGATCTACGCGCTGCACGCCGGGCTGGGCGCGATCCTCGACGAGGGCCTCGACGCAGCATGGGAGCGCCACCGGCGTGTGGGAGCGCGGTTGCACGAGGCGCTGCCCGAGCTCAACTTCCGGCTCGCGTCGCAGCAGGGCCATCGGCTCCCGCAGCTCACGACGGCGTGGCTGCCCGAAGGCGCCGACGACGCCGCTCTGCGAAAGGGGCTCCTCGACACGTACGGGATCGAGGTCGGCGGCGGGCTCGGCGAGTTCGCCGGCCTCGCGTGGCGCATCGGGCTCATGGGCAACTCGGCCCGCGAGCGCTCGGTCACCGCGCTGTTCGGCGCCCTGCGCGAGCTCATCGCCTGACGCGCGCGCCCTTCGTGCATCGTGGCTGAAGGCCCGACGTCAGGTCGCCGTCTTCGGCTCCTGCGACGGCTCCGGGGCCGGCGCCGGGGGCTGCATGATCGTGTCGCGGTAGTAGCGCAGCTCGGCGACCGATTCACTGATGTCGTCGAGGGCGCGGTGCTTCTCGGTCTTGCTCGGCCGCTTCTTGTACACCGCGGGATACCAGCGCCGGCACAGCTCCTTCAGCGA
>JALZAA010000277.1 GCA_030948625.1 Actinomycetota bacterium | reverse complement strand
GGAGAGGAACCTGCTCCTTCTCCTCTTTCTCTACGCGCGGCGCACCGTTCTTGTGATCATCTTCACGAGCGTCGTCGTCGGGCATCGTTCGTCGTCGGTCCTCGGCTTCGTTCCTACCGGGTGGCCAACTCGTCGGCGGGAGTGCCGTCGCGTTGGTCGACGCGGATGCCGGCGCCGCCGTGCGCGGTGCCGGCACGCCGCTTCATGATCTCGCCGCTGCGAATCTGCTCGTGCAACACGAGGATCCCGTGCATGAGCGTCTCGGGGCCCGGCGGGCAACCGGGCACATAGACGTCGACGGGAACGACGGAGTCGACGCCCTGCACGAGCGCGTAGTTGTTGAACATTCCTCCGGAGCTCGCGCACACACCCATGGAGATCACCCACTTCGGCTCGACCATCTGGTCGTACACCTGCCGGAGCACCGGCGCCATCTTCTGGCTGAGCCGCCCGGCGACGATCATGAGATCGGCCTGGCGCGGGCTGGCGCGGAACACCTCCATCCCGTAGCGCGCGAGGTCGTAGTGCGCGGCACCTGCCGCCATCATCTCGAGCGCGCAGCATGCGAGCCCGAACGTCGCCGGCCACACGGAATGCCGGCGCGCCCACTTCACCAGGTCTTCGAGGCGCCCGGTGAGGAAGCTGTATGGGACCTGCTCCATACCCATCAGGCGGCCTCGGTCTCTTCCTCTTGTTCGACGACGCTGGGAACGAGGCCGCCGGTGCCGGGCTTCCCGGATGAGCGCAACACGCCGTGAGTCGGGCGTGTGCGGACCTTGCGCAGCGGGCCCCAGTCGAGCGCGCCGGTCGACAGCAGGTACGCGAACGGCACGAGCAGCGTGAGGAGGAACACGCCCATCACGACGAGCCCGTACGCGCCCGGAACGAAGCTGCGGAACACCGTCGTGAACGGATACAGGAAGATGATCTCGACGTCGAGGACGATGAACGTCATCGCGACGAGGTAGAAGCGCACGGGGAAGCGCTCGGCCGGCTCCTGCTCGGGGACGATGCCCGACTCGTACGGCGCTTGCTTCGCTACGGTCGGCCGCTTCGGCCCGAGAAGCTGCGAGGCCGCGAACGACCCCGCGATGAAGAGCACCACCAAGCACGCCATCGTGAGGATCGGCAGGTAAGCGGTAGTCATGTCATTCCCATGTCGCCGTCGCAAGCTCCGGCTTTGCGGCCGACGGTCGGCAAAGCCGCCGCCTCCGCGGTCGCGCGCTCCCGGTCCGGTGCCGTTGCGCGCGCAGGCTACCGCGGTGTCAGCGAGGCGACTACGGCTCCGGCGCGACGGCGACCAGGGCGGCGACGGCCTTGTACGCGGCCTCGGCGGGACCGAGCTCGTCGGGGCGGAGGAGGTTGGCCATGATCCGCAGGACCCATTCCATGAGCGTCTTCGAGTGCATGCCGACCCGGGTGAGCTCGCGCATCACCGCCGGATTGCCGATCGCCTTCACGAACGCGCGAGCAACCTTGAAATAGAGCCCGTACAGGTCGTCGAGCTGCTGCGGGTAGCGCTGGAGCGCCAGGCCGTCTCCGGTGGCGAGCGCGACGTCGAGCGCGTCGGCCGCGAGTCGCCCGGTCTCGTACGCGTACGCGATGCCCTCGCCGTTGAACGGGTTGATCGCCGCTCCGGCGTCCCCGACGACGAGCCACGTCGGCCCGATACCGGGGTGCACCGACGCGCCGGTCGGGAGCTTGCCGCCCGTCGGCGGACCGCACGAGCTCTCCGGGCTGATGCCCCAACGCGAGGGCGCGGTGGCGACGAACGCATCCATGAGATGGCTCGTGTTCACGGACTTCCACCCCGCGAAGGTGGAGAGCAGGCCGACGCCGACGTTCACCGTGCCGTCGCCGACGGGGAACACCCACCCGTACCCGGGCAAGTGGTTGCCGTCGCGATCGCGGAGGTCGAGGTGGCTCTCGATCCACGGGTCGTCGTGATACGGGCTCGTGAAGTAGCCCCGCACGGCCATGCCCAGCGGGTACGAGCGGTCTCGGGCCGCCCCGAGCGAGCGCCCGAAGCGTGAGTTCGCTCCGTCGGCGACCACCAGATACCGGGCCCGGACGGGCTCGCGAGTGCCGCTCTCCTTGCGGTGCACGACCGCGCCGGTCACCAAGCCGCCCTCCACGACGGGCTCGGTCGCCTCGGCCGCGGGCCAGAACGTGGCCCCCGCCTTGACCGCCTGGCCGGCCACCATCTCGTCGAGGTCGCGCCGGCGGACGACGTAGCCGTAGGACGGGTAGTCGGGGTGCTCGGGCCACGCGAGCTCGAGCGTCATGCCGTGCGCGATCGAACGCAGCCCGTCGTACCGCAGGTAGTCGCGGAGGGGATCGGCGAGGCCCATGTCGTGCAGCTGGCGAACCGCTCGGGGCGTGAGCCCGTCGCCGCACGTCTTCTCGCGCGGAAAGCGCTTCTTCTCGACGACGAGGACCCGGCGTCCCCGCTGCGCGAGCCAGTACGCCGCCGCCGCCCCCGAGGGGCCACCGCCGATCACGAGCACGTCGAACCGGTCACTCATGCGTGCGTTCCCGATGCTTCCGACGCCGTTGCGGCAACTGCCGCTCACGCATCGTGGCACAGCGCCCCCGGCGGGACCGCATGCGCCGGCGGACGCTCACATGTTCACAAGCCGGAGACTCGGCGCGTTCGCTCCGGCGGTGCCCAATGTGCCCGGGCCTCATCTAGCGTGGTAACACCACGGGGTAATTCGGAGACGCGGCTCCGAGCGACAGGAGGGGCACCCGGGCTCATGCCCAACCTGATTCCGGAAAGTGTGCTCGATCGCTTCCATTTCAGCTGGGCGCATCCCGCAGGCCGGCTGATCTTCGCCTGCATCGCGCTTGCGATCGGCCTCGCGTTCGTGGTGGCGCTCATCCGCCCGCCGCTGCCGCGCAAGATCCTCACCCCGCGCCAGGGCATCCCGCTCCTGATCGGGCTGGCGATCGGTTGCTACGTGATCGGAGGGGTCTTCACCGGCATCCAGATCCTCATGATCTGGGTGATCATCTTCGGCTCCGCCGCGCTGGCACTGGCGATGGTGGCGTCGCGCGATCCCCGGCCGCAGGACCGCCAGACGACCTGGGCCGAGGCCATGGCCGGCGCGGTCGGTGTCTTCTTCCTCATGACGCTGGCCTACGGTGTCGTCCCCCACGAATGGATCACGTTCTCCGACAAGTACCTGAACTGGACCCCGGACAAGTTCCTGGTCGAGACGTACCTCATCAAGCCCAACTACCAGCAGGTGCGCGACGTCATCGTCGTCCTCATCTACGGCGTCTTCGTCGGCGCGAACTTGCGGCTCTGGATGATGTGGCAGCAGCGACTGGTACCGAAGCCCGAGCCCACGAGCGAGGCCGGCAAGGTCTTGCGCACGTCGCGGTTCGGCCGTCCCGTGAAGTCGAAGGCGTAGAGCAGCCATGGCGCGCACCGACGCGAATCCGCCGATGCCGGACTTCGTCACCGACTACGAGCTCCAAGAAGTCGACCCGACGTTCCTCACCTCGGCGGTCAAGCCCAAGCAGTTCCTCCACATCGACCAGTCCGAATGCATCCTCTGCGAAGGCTGCGTCGACATCTGCCCCTGGAAGTGCATCCACATGGTCTCGGTCGACGCCATCTCCGACGCCGTCGACACCGAACAACCCGGCGAAGACCCCAGCGACCACGTCGCGTTCATCGTCGACGAAGACGTGTGCACCCGCTGCGCCCTGTGCGTCGACCGGTGCCCCACGGGCGTGATCATCCTGGGCAAGCTCGCCCAGCAGGTCGCCGCCGCCGGCGACCCCCACACCCGCACCGACCGCCACGGCTACAGCTATGGCGTGAGGTTCTAGCGCTCGTTCGCCGGCAAGGGTCGTCCCGCCGCAGAAATCATCGGACTGCAAGACGGCGGTAGCGTCAGGACAGTGCAGATCGCGTTCTTGCTCTTCGACCGGCTCACCGCCCTCGACGCGGTGGGGCCGTACGAGGTGCTGCGGGGCATCCCGAAGGCGGGGGTGACGTTCGTCGCCGCCGAGCCGGGAGCCAAGCCGACCGACCACGGCGCGTTGGCGCTCGTGGCCGATCACGCTCTCCATGCCGTGCCGAACCCCGACATCGTCGTCATCCCCGGCGGCCCGGGTGAGCTCGAGGCTCGAGCGGACGAGCGGGTGCTCGATTGGCTGCGTGGCGCGCACGAGACCTCCCAATGGACCACGTCGGTGTGCACCGGATCGCTGATCCTCGGGGCGGCGGGGATCCTCGAAGGCAAGCGCGCGACTTCGCACTGGACCGCGCTCGAGTCG
>JALZAA010000273.1 GCA_030948625.1 Actinomycetota bacterium | reverse complement strand
TCGACGCGCGCGCCCTTGCCCCCGGCGCGGCGCGCCCGCCGCATCAGATCGTCGTACGCGGCGCGGACCTCGCGCGCCGAGCCCACACCGGTCCGCACGAGCCCCAGGTCGCTCTTGTGCAGCAGGTGGGGTGACGAGACCTTCATCACGACCGGGTACCGGATCGTGCTCGCCGCCTTCACCGCTTGGGCCGCGTTCTCGCACAGGACGTCGCGCGACGGACGGATGCCGTATGCCCGCAGAACCTGTTTCGACGCGTGCTCCGACAGCGCCTCGCCCGGGGCGGTGGCGTCGAGGAGCCGCCGCGCCTTGCCCGCGGCCGGTCCCGGCCTCGTCGGCGGGTCTTTGAACGGCGATTCGTATCGGTCGGCGAACTTCCAGTAGTCGACGTACGCCTCCAGCGCTTTGACGCAGTTGCCGAAGGTGCGGAACACGGGCAGGCCGCCGTCGAGCAGGCGGAAGTAGTACGTGTCGTCGGTGCCTGCCGGGGCGCCCCAGATCACGAAGATCGGCTTGTCGGTCGTCCTAGCCACCTCGACGAGGTCACGCGTGAACGGCTCGCTGAACATCTCCACCGCCCCGGTGATCGGGACGACGAGCACGTCCACGTTCGGGTCGGCGACGAGTAGGTCGAGGATGCGTCGCCCGCGGGCGTCGGCGACCGGCGGGCCGCCGCAGTCGACGGGGTTCGACACCCGCAGGTAGTCCGGGATGAGGCCGTCGTGCAGCGCGCGTTGGGTCGCCTTCGTGAGCTCCGGGATGCGCAGGCCCGCGGCCGCCACCATGTCGGCTATGTGCGCGCCGGTGCCGCCCGAGATCGCGTAGATCCCGATGCCGTCGCCCGGCGACACCTTCTTGTGGCCGTCGCGAGCTGCGGGCTTTGTGCGCGCGAACGCAGCCGAGGTGTCGAGGAGGTCGTCGAGCGCGTCGGCGCGCGTGATGCCGAACTGGCGGAACACCGCCGACGTCACGGCGTCGGAGCCGGTCAGGTGGCCGGTATGGGCCATCGCCATCGACTCGCCTTCGTCGGTGCGCCCGACCTTCACGACGACGATCGGTTTCTTCAACCGGGCCGCGTGGTCGGCGGCGAGCATCAGCGTGCGACCGTCCTTGAAGCCCTCTATGTACGCCGCGATCACGCCGACATCGGGCTGGTCGGCGAAGTAGCGCGCGAAGTCGGCGAACTCGAGATCGACCTCGTTGCCGGTGGGCGCCCAGTGGCTGAGCCGGATGCCGATCTCCTGGCCCTGGAACACGGGGCGCCCCTGATGGCCGCTCTGCGTGATCAGCGCGATCGACGGGCCTGTGAGGTCGTCGCGGAACTCCTCGAAGGCGTTGAGGTTGGTGTTGGGGCCCAGCAAGTGCACCTCGCCGTCGGCCACGAGCTGGTCGAGGCGGCGTTGGAGCTCCTCGCCCTGCTTGCCCGCCTCGGCGAAGCCCGCAGCGAAGATCACCGCGAACGCGGCCTTGCGCTGCAGCACCTCCTCGAAGGTGTCGACCGCCTTGCCCGTGAGGATGACGGCGAGGTCGATGTCCCCGGGGACGTCGAACACGGTCGGGTAGCAGCGCACGCCAGCGACCGTCTCGTATTTCGGGTGCACGGGATAGAACGTCGCGCCGTGGTGGTCGGCCCACGCCTTGATCTTCCGCGTCATCGCGGTGTTGGGCTTCCGAGCCGTGTCGGACGCGCCGATGACCGCGACGGCCCTCGGGTGGAGGAACCGGTCGAGATCGACGTCACGCAGCTCGAGGGCGCGGCCACTCACATCAACGCGTGAAGAGTCTGGCAACAGGCTCCGATTCCTTGCGGGGATTCAAGTATGACGTGAGAGTCAGGTTTCCTGCTAGTTCCCGACCCGCTGTAGCGTGCCCGCGTCGTGGCCACGCTGCGCACGATCGTGATCGTCGGCGCCTCGCTCGCCGGACTTCGCGCCGCCGAGACCCTGCGCCACGAGGGCTACGACGGCACGCTGGTGATGCTGGGCGACGAGCGCCATCTGCCGTACGACCGGCCGCCGCTGTCCAAGGAACTGCTCGCAGGCGAGTGGGAGCCGGAGCAGATCGCGCTGCGCAAAAAGCCGTACGACGATCTCGACCTCGATCTGCGACTCGGGCGGCGCGCGACCGGCCTCGACGTGGCCGCCCGCGAGGTCGCGATCGACGGAGGCGAGCAACTCGACTTCGACGGGCTCGTGATCGCCACGGGGGCACGGCCGCGCACGCTGCCCGGCACACCTCCGCTCGACGGCATCTTCGTTCTCCGGACGCTGGACGACTGTCTCGCCATCCGAGCCCGGCTGGAACAGCGTCCGCGCGTCGTCGTGATCGGCGCCGGGTTCATCGGCTCGGAGGTCGCGGCCACCTGCCGCCGACGCGGGCTCGACGTGACCGTGCTCGAGATGCTGCCGGTCCCCATGGCCCGGGCGGTGGGGCCCGTGATCGGGGACGTGTGCGGACAGTTGCACCGCGACCACGGCGTCGACCTCCACTGCGGGGTGACGGTTGCGGGCTTCGAGGGCCGCGAGCGCGTCGAACGCGTGCTGCTCGCGGACGGAAGCGCGATCGACGCTGACCTCGTCGTGGTGGGTGTCGGCGTCGTTCCCGCCACCGACTGGCTCGAAGGGAGCGGCCTCACGCTCGACAACGGCGTCGTCTGCGACGAGACCTGCCTCGCCGCGCCCGGAATCGTTGCCGCCGGAGACGTCGCCCGCTGGCCCAACCCGCTGTTCGACGGCGAGTCGATGCGCGTGGAGCACTGGACGAACGCGACCGAGCAGGGAGTCGCGGCGGCGCGACGCTTGCTCGCGGACGACACGGGCGCGGCGTTCGCCCCGGTGCCGTTCGTGTGGTCGGATCAGTACGACGTGAAGATCCAGGTCGTCGGCTGCATCCACCCCGACGACGAGGTCGTGGTCGCCGACGGGTCGTTCGCCGAGCGCCGGTTCGTGGCGCTGTACGGGCGGGACGACCGGCTCGTGGGCGCCCTCGGGTTCAGCCGGCCCCGCGTCGTCATGCAGTACCGGCGGATGATCGCCGACCGGGCTTCGTGGAAGGACGCCCTCGCGCACGCCTCGCCCCAATAGTTGGCGCCCTTCCTCGACGGGCGGCGACGATGGACCCGATGCCCCCGCGTGAACGGCTGCTGACGCCGCGCTTTCTCCTCGTGGTCGCGTCCGGGCTGAGCTATTTCATGGCGATCGGCATGCTGATCCCCGTCGTGCCGCGATACGTGAAGGGCCCGCTCAGCGGGGGCGACGTGGGCGTCGGCGTGGCGGTCGGGTCGTTGTTCGTGGGCGCGGTCCTTCTCCGCCCGTACGCCGGGCGCGTGGGCGACCGTTTCGGCCGCCGGGTCCTGATCATCGGCGGCGCGTTGATCATCGCCGCGACCACGGCGTTGTACGGCGCCGTCGACGCGCTCCCGTACCTCGTCGGGATCAGGCTTCTCAGCGGTGTGGGCGAAGCGGCGTTCTTCGTCGGGGCCGCGACGATGATCACCGACCTCGCGCCCGAACGCCGTCGGGGTGAGGCCGTCAGCTACTGGTCGGTCGCGGTGTACGGCGGTCTCGCGTTCGGCCCCGCCCTCGGCGAGGCCGTGCTCGGCGACGACCGGTTCGTGACGGCGTGGATCGTGTCGGCCGGGCTGGCGCTGCTCGCGGCTGCGCTGGCCACGTTCACCACCGAGACGGTCAAGAGCGCGCCGCCCGTTTCACCGGGGAAGCTGCTCCATCGGGCCGCGCTAGCGCCGGGCGCAATCCTGTTCCTCGGGCTCATCGGCCTCGCCGGCTTCACGGCGTTCGTCCCGCTGTACGTGCGGGAGATCGGGCTCGGCGGCGCCGACACGCTGTTCCTTCTCTATGGGGGCCTCATCCTGTGCGTGCGCATCCTCGGGGCGCGGCTGCCAGACCTCCTCGGCGGACGCTGGGCCGCCACGATCGCCCTGTCGGGTGCGGCGATCGGTCTCGCGCTCATGGCGGGCTGGCCGAGCGTGGGGGGACTGGTGGCCGGCACCGCCGTGTTCGCCGCCGGCATGTCGCTCCTGTATCCGGCCCTCATGTTGCTCGCCCTGTCCGCGGTGCCCGAGCACGAGCGCGGCTCGGTCGTCGGGACGTTCAGCAGCTTCTTCGATCTCTCGCAGGGCCTGGGCGCGCTGATACTGGGAGGAGTCGCCGCCCTCAGCGGCTACCGCGGCGCGTTCGCAGGCGGCGCGATCGCGGCCTTCATCGGCGTGTTGCTCCTCCAGAGCGGGCTCGGTCTGCGGGCCCGCAGCCAGGTCGCGCGTGGCAGAGCGCGGTCCGAGGCCGTCCCGGCCTAGCCGGAAGCCGCTTGTGACCTCGCTGCTCGTCACCAATGACTTCCCGCCCAAGGTCGGCGGCATCCAGTCGTACCTGTACGAGCTGTGGCGGCGCCTTCCGCCGGTCGAGACGACCGTGCTCACAACCGCGTACCCGGGCGCATCGGAGTGGGATGCCGCGCAGGCGTTTCGCGTGGAGCGCGTCAGCGACCGCGTGCTGCTCCCCAAACCCGGCATGGCCCGGCGGATCGACGAGCTCGCACGCGACGTCGGCGCCGACGTGGTGTTCCTCGACCCGATGCTGCCGCTCGGCCTGGTGGGACCACGATTGCGGGCCGCGCCGTACGTCGTGATCGCGCACGGGGCGGAGGTGACGGTGCCCGCGACGTTGCCGGGCAGCCGCCGCCTCGCCCGCCGCGTGCTGCGCGGTGCCGCGGGCATCGTGGCGGCCGGGACGTACCCCGCGCACGTGGCGTCGCGTGTCGCCGGTGTGCCGTTGCCGGCGATCAACGTGCCGCCCGGTGTCGACCCGCACCGCTTCCGTCCGACGCCCCCCGACGCGAAGGCCGAGGTGCGCCTGCGGTTCGGCCTCGCGCCGGACCGGCCGGTCGTGCTCGGATTGAGCCGCCTCGTCCCGCGGAAGGGCTTCGACATTCTCATCGACGCCGCCGCCGGGCTCGATCCCGACGTCCAGCTGGTCATCGGCGGCGCCGGTCGCGACGCGGCGCGCCTCGCGTCCCGGGCGGCCAGGCGTGGCATCGCGGGCCGCACCCGATTCCCTGGGCGTGTGCCCGACGCCGACCTCCCCGACCTGTACGGATGCGCCGACGTGTTCGCCATGCTGTGCCGAGAGCGGTGGGGCGGCCTCGAAGCCGAGGGGTTCGGCATCGTCTTCGTCGAGGCGGCGGCGTGCGGCGTACCCGTGGTGGCCGGGCGCAGTGGGGGAGCGCACGAGGCCGTCATCCACGAAGAGACCGGTTTCGTGGTCGAGCCACGTGACGTTGGGGGCGTGCGCGCCGCGCTCGACCGGCTCCTCCGGGACGACGATCTCCGAGCGCGCCTCGGCGCGGCCGCCCGACGCCGTGCCGTCGAGGAGCTCTCGTACGACCAGCTCGTCACGCGCTTCCTGCC
>JALZAA010000175.1 GCA_030948625.1 Actinomycetota bacterium | reverse complement strand
GACGCGCCCATCACCCACCCCTTGCACGCGACGAGCACCGGCGCGTCGAGCTCCCAGATCTGCTGGATCCCGCGGTGACCTCTCCGCATGAGCTCGTGATGCGAGATCGGGACCTGCATCGCGCCGATCGAGCTGACGTCACGTCCGGACGAGAACGACTTGCCCTCCCCCCGCCAGATGACCACCCGGACGTCCGAATTACTCCGCAACTCGCCGAGGATCTCGAAGAGGCGCGCGTCCATCTCGTCGTCGAACGCGTTGTGCTTGTCGGGGTTGTCGTTGGTGATGGTCGCGATCGGGCCGTCGTAGTCGAGGCGGATGCGGTCGGTCATGGAGTCGGCAGCGTCACTCAGCGCGAACGGGACGCGGTACCGGTCATCTTGCGCCAGGTCTCGACGTCGCGTTCGTCCGCGCGACGGCCGACGCGCGTGACCGTGTCGACGTCGGGGGCCTCGGCCCTCAGGGCGCCGACCGTGCACCGCTCCCGAGCGCGCACCGCGAACGGGTCGAACTGGTAGTGGCGCATCGCGTTCTCGTGCGTGAGCTTGTCGACGACGTCGGGATCGAGGTCGGCGAGCAACACCTCCAGGCGCTCCGGCGCTGAGGGCCACGAGCTGTCCGAGTGCGGGTAGTCCGACTCCCAGCACACGTTGTCGACGTTGAACTCGTCGAGCAGCTTCACGCCGATGCGGTCCTCGATGAAGCAGCACAGAAGGCGCTCGCGGAACAGCTCGGTCGGTCGAAGGCCCTGGGGCTGCACGTGCCCCATCCACGCGTTGTGCCGGTCGAGCGTGTGCTCGGCCCGCTGGAGGAAGTACGGGATCCAGCCGATGTCGCCCTCGGTCAGCGCGAAGCGCAGCTTCGGGAAGCGGTGCCAGAAGTCGGCCCACAGCAGGTCGCCGAGCGTGAAGATGCTCATCGCCGACGACAGGTTCATCGGTACCGGTGGCGGCGCGTCCGGCGCCGTCGACGCGCTCTTCGACGACGACCCAACGTGGCAGCACAACACGGTCCCCGTGTCGGAGCACGCCGCGAACAACGGGTCCCATGAGTCGGTGTGGATGCTCGGCATGCCCAGCCCGGCCGGGTTCTCCGAGAACGTGACGGCGTGGCAGCCCTTGTCGTCGAGCCGCCGGACCTCCTTGGCCGCCTCGTCGACGTCGAACAAGGGCAGGATGCCGCAGGGGATGAACCGCTCGGGGTACGCCCCGCACCACTCGTCGACGTGCCAGTCGTTGTACGCCCTGATCATGACGAGGTTGACGTCGCGGTCCGGCCCGGAGTTGAGGACCTGACCCGAGAAGCCCGTCCAGTTGGGGAAGTTGAGCCCCGCGAGCTGCCCGCCGGCTGACATGTCACGGACGCGCTCGTCGACGTCGTAGCAGCCGGGACGCATCTCCTCGTACCGGTTGGGGTTGACGTTGAACATCTCGGGCGGCTTGCCCGCGACCGCGTTCAAGCCGAGGTTCCGGCCGCGCAGATCGCCGTAGAACCACTGCTGCGATCCGTCGGGCTCGTCGACGACGCGCGGCATCTGGTCCCGGTAACGGACCGGCACGTGCGCGACGAACATGTCGGCGGGCTCGCAGATGTGGTCGTCGACCGAGACGAGGATCATCTCGTCGCCGCGAACGCTCATGTCGATGCCTCCTCGAACAGACCTCGCTCCGCGAACAGCTGCACGACGAGCTCGCCCTGCTCGTGCATCATCCGCTCGTAGCCGTCGCTCGCCTTCTCCGCGTCACGCCCGGCGACGGCGCTCGCGATGGTGGCCAGGCCCTTGCGCTCGATGTCGATGGCGCCGGGCACGAGCTCGAAGAAGTTGCCGGGCAGGAGGCCCGACATTGCACGCAGCACGACCTTGATCCGTGGCGACGCCGCCGCGTCGACGATCGCGGCGTGAAACGCGATCGTCAGGCGCTGTATCTCCGCGGGGCTCTCGGTGCGTCTGAGATGTTCGACGATGCCATCGAGCTGCGAAGCGAGGTCGGTCCGTTCGCGGCCGATTGCGCGCCGCACCGCGAATCCGTACACGACCCCGAAAAGCCCGTAGGTGTCGCGGGCGGCCTGCTCGTCGAGCGCGTTCACGAAGGCACCGCGGTGCATCTCGATCGTCACCCAGCCCTCCCGCTCGAGGGCGATAAGGGCTTCACGTACCGGGATGCGGCTCACGCCGAGGGCCTGCGCGATCTGCTCCTGGGGAATGCGCTCGCCGGGACGCAGCCGGCCGTCGAAGATCAGCCGCCGGATGTAGACGGCCGCGTGCTCACCGCTGCTCTGCCGCACCGGATGGTCGGGGGCCGGAAGCCCCTCTCCCACGGCCGGGTCCCGCTGGCTGACGGCCACGATTGCATACGTTATGCGACCGGCCGAAGCCGCCGCCCCTGCGGCGTCGCGGGGTTCGCACGGCCCGGCTGGATAGCCTCATCCGATGCTCGACACGGCGGCCCTGAGCCAGGCCCAGCGCGAGCACTACCAGCAGAGCGGCTGGGTCGCGGTCCCGGGTCTCGTCGACTCGGAATGGCTCGGGCGGCTCCGGCGGGTGACGGATGAGTTCGTCGACGCCAGCCGCGAGCTCACCGAGTCGAACATCCTGTACGACCTCGACGACGGGCATTCTGCCGACGAACCGCGGCTGCGCCGGCTGAGCTCCCCGACCGATCTGCACGAGACGCACTGGGAGTTCGCGTCGCAGTCGGTCATCACCGACGTCGCCGTCGACCTGCTCGGTCCCGACGTGAAGTTCCACCACTCGAAGCTCAACTTCAAGGCGCCGCGCGGCGAAGAGGAGGTCAAGTGGCACCAGGACATCCAGTTCTGGCCCCACACCAACTACGACCTGCTCACCATCGGCGTGTTCCTCGAGGACGTCGAGCCGGGAATGGGTGAGGTCGGGTTCGTCCCGGGCAGTCACGGCGGGCCGCTCTTTGACCTCTACGACGAGCAGGATCGGTGGGTGGGTGCGCTCCGTGACGCCGACGTCGAGGAAGCCGGCGTGGGTGC
Organism: Actinomycetota bacterium; assembly: GCA_030948625.1. GTDB lineage: Bacteria > Actinomycetota > Acidimicrobiia > IMCC26256 > JACDBD01 > JALZAA01. Next base: position 2,726 of record JALZAA010000175.1, on the reverse strand, counting down.
GGCCGAGTACCCGATCGGGCCCGCCGGCACCATCACGGTGCACAACTGCCGCACGGTGCACGGGTCGGCACCCAACCGTTCGGATCGCCCGCGGCCGCTCCTGCTCCAGACCTATGCCGCCGCCGACGCGTTCGCCTACACCGATCTGGTGAAGCAGTCACCCCACGGCGAGGAGCTGATCCGAGGTGAACCCGCGCGCTGGGCTCGGCACGACCCGCGCCCGTGCCTGATGCCGCCGACGGGCCCGTACCGTCCGATCTTCGCGGTGCAACAGGGCGAGGAGTTGTAGGGCAGCACGCGTTGGCGCGCGGCGTGCGTTCGTCAGCGCCCCTGGAAGTTCGGGTCGCGCTTGTCGCGGCGCGCCCGGGCGTGCTCGTGGAAGTCGTCGGAGCGGCTCGAGAGCTCGATCGCCAGCGCCTCGTCGGCGAGATGACGTTCCAGGTCGACGCCCAGGCCTCTCTGAATCAGCAGCTTCGACAGCCCGACGGCGACGGTCGCCGCCGACGCCAGCTCCTCGATGACCCCGTCGGTCACCGTCCCGACGTCGGCAGCGGGAACTGATCGGTACACCATCCCCCACTTCGCTGCCTGTGCGCCGCTGATCTCGTGCCCGAGCATGATGATCTCCTTGGCCCGCGCCACCCCCGCGAGCCGCGGGATGAGCCACGACCCACCGGAATCGGGCGTGAATCCCATCGTCGTGAACGGCGCGCGCAGCCGCGCGTCGTCGGCCATCACCGCGAAGTCCGACGCCAGCGCGATGTGCAGACCCAGGCCGATGACCCAGCCGCGCGCCGCGGTGACGATGGGCGTCTGGGTCTCGAGCATCGTGGGGATAAGGCGATTGACCTGCCAGCGCATCCGCCGTTGCGTCGAGCCGGCGCGTGGCGTGGCCTTTGCTCCACCACGCTGGGCGAGGTCGAAGCCGGAGCAGAAGTGCTCGCCGGTGCCCGACAGCACCATCACGCGGATCGACTCGTCACTGCCGGCCGCCTCGATCGTCTCGGTCAGGGCCAGGACCATGTCTTCGGTGAGGGCGTTCCGCCGCTCGGGTCGGTTGAGCTCGAGGCGTAGCACCGGACCGGCGCGCTCGACGACCAGACCCTCGGGCGGGTTGGGGTACTCCTTCATCAGCGCGCCTCGGCGAAGCGATCGACGAGCGCGTCCAGCGCACCCTGACAGGTCGTCGCGCCGCCGGGTGGCTCGGGGAGTCGCACCGCCCCATATTCGCGGCTGGGAAGCAGGATCGTCGCGTGCCCGGGCGTCGTGACCTCCCCACGTTGGTTCTCACCGGTCAACTCGAGCTCGACGGCGGGCCGATCGCCGCCCACGAGCGTCTTGCCGGTCACCCGTCCGCGCATCCAATGCGTGTCGCCCACGTAGTTGAACCGACGGAACTGGCAGTCGAGCTTCCACAGCCAAGCGTCGTCGCCCATCCAGTCCGTGCACAGGTGGATCAGCCACGTCTCGCGCATGCGCCCGTAGTCGTAGATCGCGGGGTTGCCCGCTCTTCGCGCCCACTCACTGTCCCAGTGCACGCGCTGCTGCACGTCGGGGACGTTGAGGTCGTCGGGACGGAAGAAGCGGGGCACGTGCTGGCGTTGCTGGTACCCCAGCCTGAGCGCCTTTACTCCGTAGAGGCCCATGCCCATCCCGACGTGCCAGCACACCATGTCGGTGACCCGCAGGGGGCCCTTGACCAGGGGGCCGACCTCGTCGCCCTCCGCCACGTCCTCCCACCAGCGCGGCTCCCCGCCCCGACGCCGCGCCGGCTCGGATGCGTAGCCGTCGTCGATCTCGCGCAGCTGCTCGTCGGTGTACGGGTCGATCGTGGTCTCGTCGTACTTGCCCCGCGCCTCGGCCTTGTCGCGCTCCGTGCGGATCATGAGGCGGTACTGCCCCGACAGAACCTCACCGGGCGCGCCGAACACCTCGGCCGTCCATTCGTGCACGGCCCGCTCGGCGAACTCGCTCTGCTTGTCGTGAACACCCACCAGTGCGTTGCGGCGTGTGACGGGCGTGCCGGGTCGAAGCGGCGCCCACCATTCACGGAAGCTGCCCGCGTAGAACGCGTGGGCGCCACGGATCGGGTCGCCCTTGAGCAAAGCCCGATGGTCGTCGTCGAGCTGGTCGACCTCGTTCTCGCCGATCAGCGTGTCCCCGCCCACCAGCGGGGGCGGCGCGAGCGGCGCGCCCCACCGGCTCGCCGCTGCGTATGCGGGCTCGCGCCACAACGGGTTGTCGTCGCCGTACGCCTCCGCCACTTGCCGGAAGGCGTCTTCGTTCGGGCACCGGTAGTGGGGCGGCTGCGGGTGCGGCTGCGGCACACCGATCCGGGCGCGCAGGCGCGCGACGCCGTCGTCTGTAATCGACGAGCCGTCGGGCACGCGCGCCTCCTTGTTGAGCTCGCCAGGCCGCTCAAGAGATGTTGTATACAACATACGGTGAGTTTGGCCGACCTGCTGGTGGACCACCCGTTCGCCGACGACGAGCCGCTACTGCACACGATCGACAGCTGCATGACCGCGGGCGAGGCGCGGCGCTCGGCTGCGAACGTCGCCGACCAGCTGCGCGCCGCGGGCGTCGGGCCCGGTCAGCCTGTGGCCGTCCAACTGCCGAACGGGCCCGAGATGGTCACGACAATGTTCGGGGTCTGGCTCGCGGGCGCCGTGTTCGTCCCGATCAACGTCCGTGCGCCCGTCGCCGAGGTCGACCGCGCCGTGCGC